>DCIW01000148.1:0-5972 GCA_002317225.1 Prevotellaceae bacterium UBA1716
TTCAAGATGAAACGGTTTGGCTATCGCTTGATCAGATGGCTGAGCTATTTCAGCGCAATAAATCAACCATCTCAAGGCACATAAAGAATGTGTTTGATGAGGGAGAATTGAGTCCAGACTCAACCGTTGCATTTTTTGCAACAGTTCAAAATGAAGGTAAAAGAAAAGTTGAAAGAAATGTTCAATTCTTTAACCTCGACATGATAATATCCGTGGGCTATCGTGTTCATTCTCACAGAGGTGTGCAGTTTAGAATTTGGGCAACCCAGCTACTGAAGGAGTACATGATAAAGGGGTTTGCATTGAATGACGAATTGCTCAAAAATGCTGGTGGTGGTAACTATTTTGATGAGTTGCTTGCTCGAATTCGAGATATACGCTCTTCAGAAAAGGTATTTTACCGTAAAGTGTTGGCCATATATGCTACAAGTATCGATTACGATCCACGCGTGGAAACAACTCAGTTATTCTTTAAGACGGTACAGAATAAGATGCATTATTCTGCTCATGGTCATACGGCAGCAGAAGTTATCTACGAACGAGCGGATGCAGAGAAGGATTTCATGGGACTGACTTCATGGACAGGTGCTTTACCCAAGCGTTCGGATGCAGAAATTGCAAAGAACTACTTGAATGATGAAGAGCTGGACACACTGAACAGAATTGTCAACCTATATCTGGAATTTGCAGAACTTCAGGCTAAATCCCACATTCCGATGTACATGAGAGACTGGGTACAGAAACTTGATGACTTCCTCAAACTCAGTAACCGCGAATTATTGACTCATGCAGGAAAGATATCTGCAGAAGTAGCTAAACAGAAAGCTGATCTTGAGCATCAAAAGTTCCAAGAGCGTACAAAGTATACACTATCACCCGTGGAAATGCATTTTATCGATCAGTTTGAGGCAGAACAGAAGAAACTTAAAGACAAATAAGCAAAAATGAAAAGTTTATTAATTAAAGACACAACTGTAAGCGAACGCGCACAGATCGTTCGTGAGGCACTTGGTGCTGATAGCGACTGCGAGGGCGTTGACCTCTCAGATATGTACGATGACTATATCTATGGTCTTAAAGAACTTGCAGACATAAATCGTGAGTTCTCAGAGAAACACGGAGGTACAGTTTTAGCAGGAGAGTTGACCAACCATAAAACATGCAAAGTAAATTTATGAACATAAATAATAACAAAACGATTGAAGATATCATTTCACGAAGAAGCGTGAAGAAATATCTCGACAAGCAGGTTCCATTGTTACTTGTTGAGGAAGTGGTTAAGGCTGGTACTTATGCACCTTCTGGAATGAACAAGCAATCTGCAAAGATTATTGCAGTAACAAACAAAGAGATGCGTGACCGCCTAAGTCGTATAAATCTTGAAATAGTTATCGGAAACAATCTCACCACATCTTCGGGCCATAGCGATCCTTTCTATGGAGCTCCAGTTGTATTGGTGGTTTTAGCAAAGAAGGATATTGGCACTCGCATCTATGATGGTTCGTTGGTGATGGAGAATATGATGATTGCTGCAAATAGCCTCGGTTTGGGTTCGTGCTGGATTCATCGTGCAAAGGAAACATTTGAATCGGAAGAAGGCAAGCAGATTCTTGCAGAACTTGGCATTAACGAAGAATATGAAGGAATAGGCAACTGTATCCTTGGTTATGCTGCACCTGAAGCATTGAAACCACAAGCACCAAGAAAGGAAGACTATGTTGTTTGGGTAAAATAGTGTAACAAAGGAAATTATAAAAGCATTGATGGCACCACAAATCGATTATTCGACAAAAGAAGAGCGATTGGAGTTTATCCAAGAGAAGTACAGTTGCAAGGCTCCTGCATGTGGAGACTGCCTTTCGTGCAAGTTGCCTAATGGACTTTCGGCAATTGAAACATTTGCCGAATACATTGATGGTAATGTAGAATATGTAATAATTGCTTCAAAACTTTGGAAAATATGAAAAAACTATTCGTATCAATCCTTACCATGCTCATGCTCGTTTCATGGAGCGATGGAGATAATGTGACAGAAAACAATAATCATACAAGTATCTCTTCTGAATGGAAGGAAATCAACCCTAAGGAGATTGATGTAAACGCTGTAAAGATGTTTGCTGACGACTGGATGATTCTCTCTGCAGGAAAAGAGTCGGACATGAACATGATGACTATTGCATGGGGCGGTCTCGGTGAATTATGGAGCAAACCAGTAATTACCGTTTATGTCTCAACTTCGCGTTATACATATAAGTATATGGAGGAGAATGAGTATTTCACCGTTACTTCATTCCCTAAAGAGTACAACGACAAACTCATCTATCTCGGTACAGTCTCTGGTCGCAATGAAGACAAAGTGAAAGGAAGTGGACTTACTACAGAATTCACAGAACTTGGCAATCCGATATACAAGGAGGCAAATCTTGCCATTGAATGCAAGAAGATTTATAGTCATCAATTTGACAAAGACAAAATCCCTGCAGGACAAAGACAATGGTACGATAATTCAAAAACAGGTCTCCACGTGATGTATGTTGGAGAAATAGTTCATGTATGGAAGAAATAGAATATACCAAACTTCTTCATCAACTCATTGATTTACCGTCCTGTAACAAATAGCGATTATTATGCTGAATGTAAAATCCTGCTCGAACTATACAATGAGACACCATTGCACAGAGATAATTTCATCAAGAAAGTGAAGGTGTAATAATATTATAAGGAGTAAAAGATATGACAGATATTTGGATAAGTGCCGCGGGGCTTTGCGGTGCAACGATAATAGGTGCAATCCTTGGATTCTTCATCAAGGAACTGCCACATAAATGGAATGACACGGTGCTTGGCTTTTGTGCCGGAATAATGCTTGCTGCTTCAACAATCGGTTTGATAGTGCCAGCTTTCGAACAGGCAAGTCAGTGGTGGTGGGTAGCTATTGGAGTGATGGTCGGTGCTTTGTTTCTCAATATACTTGACTACATTACACCTCACCTTCATACCATTACAGGGCTTGATCCTGAAGAACATAAGACTAACGCAACTCTCAACCATGTTTTGCTTTTCGTTATGGCTATTGCTCTCCATAAACTTCCTGAAGGTATGGCAGCAGGTGTAAGTATGTGTAGCCCCCACCTAACTTCTCCCGAAGGAGGAGGAACTGTTACAGACTGGTCTGTCACCTTTGGTATTGCCTTGCAGAATATACCCGAAGGTATGGTTATCATAGCACCTTTGTTAGTTGCCGGTGTTTCAGCAATACGAACCTTTAGTATATCCATTGCAATTGGATTACTTGAGATTATTGGAGTTTTTATTGGCTTTGCACTCGGTACAGCATCCGAAGCTTTCCTTCCTGCGATGCTTGGCTTTGCAGGAGGTGCAATGCTTTATGTGACAAGCGATGAAATGATTCCCGAAACTCATGCTCATGGTTATCAAAAGCAGGCTACATACGCCCTCCTTTTAGGTTTCATGACATTAGTGTTACTTGAGAAAGCATTCAAAATGTAATTATGGCTATACCTCCTGACATTCATAATTCAACCAAAGATGAGACAACAGAAAGAACATAAACTTCGCATGGCTCCAGGCACTTACTACGTCTGGATTGGAGGCTCATGTGACTATGGTCATGAGGAACGCTGCAGTGGAGGGGCATATATAATGCAGCAAAATGATAAAATCATTGAGACTTATGTAATTTCTGATGACCAAACTACTGAATTTCGCATGATTCTAACCGTTATGATTCATGCTATGTCGGTAATTCCTGAAGGTGCAGACATCGTATTCCTTACCAATGTATCCTATATTCTTCAAAATTGGGATAAAGATCCAACAGAAAAGTCCGCAAACCCTGACTTGATCAAAGAATGTATAAATATGAAGGGTAATTATAATTCCATCACAGTCAAACTTGTTCCCTTCCATAAGTATCAACTATTGCCTGAGACACATGAATTGGCTCGTAAGGCAATGATAAACCATCGAATGATATAGAAGATATAAGAAACAGACAAGAACGATCGTCCCGTTAAAGACTAAACAATTATGAAAGTAATCGTCATTTCAAGGAAAGACAATTTATTACGAATGAATTTAACATACATGTTTCAAAGTAATTTCTTAATAATGTGTCATATCAATTCTAATTTTTATAAAAAAACTTGCATCTTCCATAATAGTGTAATATTCCATTGATCTTTCGATAGTTAGCTTATGGAGGTTATGTATCAAACATCCATAAACTTCCATACGAGCAGCTGCGTGGGGCGTTTCCATTTAGGGAAACGAGCGTTTCCTCAAGTGGAAACGGCTGTTTCCAAAGGTTGGAATGGTGGAAACGACTATATGTATTACATATAACGTACTGCTAAGGGTAAATAATGTACAGGTATGTGAAGAAGATTTATGATAAAATACAAAAAGACAATTGATAATATGTTTAAAATAGGAATAATAGGAGCAGGATGGATTGCTGAAAAGATGGCCATGACACTCAAGAGCAATCCTCACGGATGTCAGTGCTATGCTGTTGCATCACGCACATTAGACAAGGCACAAGCATTTGCAAGCAAGTGGGGAGTGGAAAAGGCATACGGCTCGTATGAGGAAATAGTGCAAGACCCGGATGTGGATCTCATATACATTGCCACACCTCATTCTCACCACTATGCTCACACTCGCCTTACTCTGGAACACGGAAAACCTTGTCTTGTAGAGAAAGCCTTTACGGCCAATACACGTGAGGCAGCAGAACTACTTTCACTTGCCAAAGAAAAAGGAGTGTTCATTACAGAAGCTATCTGGACTCGCTACATGCCACTCTCACACATGGTTAAGGATATCATGGAAAGCGGAGTGATAGGCGAACCGAGACTACTTACCGCTACCCTCTGCTATATGATGGAGGAGAAGGAACGCATCATTCGCCCGGAACTTTGTGGAGGAGCCTTGCTCGACCTTGGTGTCTATTGCCTGAATTTTGCACGAATGTACTTCGGTACGGATATCATAAAGACCGTGACAAACTGCCAAATCGGTCCTACAGGCATGGATATGCAAGAATGTATCTCTCTTTCTTACGCAGATGGTAAGATGGCAAACCTTCAGTCTGGTGCCTTGTGCCTTAACGATCGTCAAGGCATCATCAACGGAACGGAAGGATATATTCGTGTTGATAACATTAACTGTCCAGAACTGATAGAGGTGTATAGAAACTATGAACTGATTGCTTCCTATCCTAAGCCTACAAATATGATAACAGGCTATGAGTATCAAGTGTTTGAGTGCAAGAGATGTATCGAACAGGGACTTCTCGAATCGCCTATGATGCCTCATGCCGAGACACTCTCAATCATGCAGCAGATGGATGAACTCCGAAAAGAATGGGGCGTCGTTTATCCGATGGATTAGTTTATTAAGAAAATACGGTGATTAATATTGATAAAAAATAATAATATACAAAATGCAGAATTTCAATTATTATGCTCCGACACAGGTTGTGTTCGGACGCGAGACAGAGAATGAGGTTGCCTCATTAGTAAAGAAATACGGTGGAACGAAAGTGCTCCTTCATTATGGTGGACAGAGTGCAATAAAGTCCGGACTTCTCGATAAGGTAGAGAAAAGCCTTTCTGAAGCAGGTATAGCATACATAAAGCTTGGTGGTGTAGTACCAAACCCACGTTTATCACTCGTTCGCAAGGGCATCGAGGTATGCAAGGCTGAGAATATCGACTTCCTTCTTGCCGTAGGTGGTGGAAGCGTAATTGACTCCTGCAAGGCGATATCATCTGGACGTTACTACGATGGTGATGTATGGACACTCTACGAGCACAAGGATCATGCTACAGAGTATCTTCCTATAGGTTGCATACTCACTATTCCAGCTGCAGGAAGCGAGATGAGCAATGGTTCGGTAATCACTAACGATGAAGTGGATGGATGGCTGAAGAAGGACTATTGCGTGG
>DCIW01000148.1:6098-14516 GCA_002317225.1 Prevotellaceae bacterium UBA1716
AGCAAGGACGATGATATGGAGACTACAGATGCCATAGCAGAGGCCGTACTGCGCACATGTATGACAGAAGGACATAAGGTTCTTGACAACCCAACTGACTATACCTCAAGGGCAAACATCATGTGGGCAGGCACATTGGCACATAACGACCTCACTGGATGTGGCACAACAGGCGATTGGGCAACGCACTGCATTGAGCATGAGTTGTCGGGTAAGTTTGATGTCAGTCATGGTGCAGGACTTGCTGCTATGTGGGGCAGTTGGGCACGTTATACCCGCAATGAGAACATCTCTCGTTTCGCACGCTTTGCAAAGAACGTAATGGGTATTGACACTACAGGCATGACAGAGTTGGAAGCATCAGAGGCAGGCATACAGGCAATGGAGCAGTTCTTCACTTCAATCGGAATGCCAACAGACATCCCTACCCTCATTGGCCGTAAGGTGACAGCAGACGAAATCATTGATATGGCAGATAAATGCACAAATGGAGATACCATCACCATCGGTGGACTTATGATTCTGAAGAAAGCAGACATCATAAAGATTTATGAGATGGCTAACAAATAAACATCAAGACAAAACAATATGACAAAGCAAGACATCAGCATTCTTGGAAAAGAGGATGCTTTCAAACTGATTGGTAAAGAGTGGATGCTCGTTACCGCAGGAACAGAAGAGAAGTTCAACACTATGACGGCATCGTGGGGTGGCGTGGGCATACTTTGGAATAAGCCAGTGGCATTCCTTTTCATACGTCCGGAGCGTTATACACATGGTTTCATTGAAGAGAACGAAAGACTTACCCTCTCATTCTATGGTGAAGAGTACCGCAAAGCATTGCAGATTTGTGGAACTAAATCCGGACGTGACACTGATAAGGTTAAGGAATGTGGATTTACTCCATTACAATTAGAGTCTGGAACCATGACGTTTGCAGAGTCACGCATGACACTCGATTGCCGCAAGCTCTTCAAGACTGAGATGACCGAAGCAAACTTTATCGATCGTGAAATACTTGACAAGCAATATGGCGCTCATGGTGGTATGCATACCGTCTATGTGGTTGAAATTGAAAGCGTTTATTCGAAGTAACTATATGAACAATTTATTCATCTGCCTGTTATCCTTAATTGGCTTAATGGCACAGAAGCATTTCGCACCTGTCAATCCTAATGCAACAAAGGAGGCAAGGGAACTGCTTGAACGGCTTTACACATCAAGGGACGAAGGTAAGATCATCTCCGGATTGCATCACAATATGCTCGGAATGCCTTATTACACAGAAGACCTCAACCGTATTCGTGAGAACTCAGGCGGTAAGGTGCCTCTTATTTGGGGTGGTGATGTGGCTTGGGATGCAGATAAGGTTGTGGATCTTGCCACTCAGCATTGGGCTGAAGGTTTTATAGTCACATTGATGTGGCATGCAGCACGACCTTATGACACTGGTATCGTGAACTTTAAGGCGCAGACTCAGGGTAAGTTCTCTGCTGCTGAATGGAAGGAACTGGTAACCGAAGGCAGTGAGATGCATAGGAAATGGTTACACCAAGTGGATTCGATAGCGGAATACCTCAAAGTTTTGCAAGACAGACATATCCCTGTGATTTGGCGTCCTTATCATGAGATGAATGGAGAATGGTTTTGGTGGGGAGACCGCAAAGGTGAAGAAGGATTTACGAAGTTGTGGAAGATGCTCTACAATCGCATGACCAACTATCATCATCTGAACAATCTCATTTGGGTATGGAATGCAAATGCACCTCGTAAGATTCCACATGACTCTGCTATGGCTTACGATTTGTATTTCCCAGGACTTGATTATGTCGATGTGCTTGCAACGGATGTATATCATGATGACTGGAAACAAGAACATCATGACCAACTTGACCGACTGAGTGGTGGAAAACTCATTGCTCTTGGTGAATGTGGTCCGCTCCCAACACAAGAACAACTCCGCTCTCAGAATCGCTTTGCTTGGTTCATGATATGGACTACATACACTCGTAGCGAATACAATTCGCCGGAAGACATCAAGGCTGTATTTGATATGCCAGAAGTCATCTGCAGGTAAGACAACTATAGTAACAGCATGACACGCATTGAAGAAGAAAAGAAGACCGTCGCTCAGATGGTAGAGATATACTGCAAAGGGCATCATCACACGAAGGATGGGCTTTGCAACGAATGCTCTGCCCTACTCGATTATGCTTGTGCGCGACTGGAGCATTGTAAATTTGGTGAGAAGAAACCGACTTGCAAGAAATGTCCTATACATTGTTATAAACCAGCGATGCGCGAACAGATGAAGGTAGCCATGCGGTATGCTGGTCCTCGTATGCTGTGGCATCATCCTGTGTCAGCAGTAAAACATCTATTTAGAGAAATGAAAAAATGAAACGTATGTGGTTATTATTTGCAATTCTGTCTGCTGTATTTGCAGCAGCTACATCCATTCTTGCCAAGATAGGTATTGATGGAGTTGATTCTAACCTTGCAACGGCTATACGTACTGCGGTGGTGCTTTTGATGGCTTGGGGAATGGTGTTCATCACTCATGCAGAAACAGGAATCGGAGCAATCACATCACGAAGTTGGTTGTTCCTTATCCTTTCTGGTCTTGCTACTGGTGCATCATGGCTGTGCTACTTTTATGCAATCAAGGTAGGTGAAGTTTCAAAGGTAGTTCCGATAGACAAGTGCAGTCTTGTCATCACTATCATACTCGCTGCCATATTTCTTGGTGAAGCATTTACATGGAAAACCTTCCTTGGCTCGCTCATGATTGTTGGTGGAACATTGATAATGATAATTTAGAATATGCGAAAACTACGACTCAGCGAATTGCGAAAGACATACCAAGTCTTGAACATGCTTGATACAGATGTGCCAAAGTCCCTCTTGGTGCATCTGTCAGACTTGATTCAGGAGAAGGAAGAAGAACAGAAGCTGAAGAAAGAACATAAGCAAGTCCCAACAAATATAAGCAAATCATCATCCAAGATCCGCAAGCTCAAAGTCATTAAGGATGATGGCATTCTTATCAAGGAGAAGAGCAACATGTTAACCTTTATGCATGCTATAGTTGATGCAGGCATACCCGAAGTGAGCAACCTCAACATCCAATTTGCCAAGCAGAACATAGTTATACTTGATCCTTCAGAAACAAAGAAACTCATCAAAGGCTACAAGCGTTTTGGCTCAAATGCATTCATCCGCAAGATAGAATCATTCGAGACACAGTTTCGCATACTCAATACAATCAATAAGCAATTAGACTTGCATTGGACAATAGGTTATTAACGAGCGATATAAGAATTAGTATCTCTCTCTTTATTTATATTTCTGCTTGAACTGAGATGGAGTCATGCCTGTGTTACGCTTGAAGAACTGGGTGAAGGCAGTCTGATCAGGAAAATTGAATTTTAGTGATATCTGTTGCAGGGAGAGTTTGGTGGTGAGCATTGTGTGCGTAATCTCACTGATTATAGTCTCGTTAATGAGTTCCTTTGGCGATTTTCCTGCTTCATCTTTGCATATCTGGAAGAGATAGCGAACAGTGATATTCAATCGATCAGCAAAGAATTTAGTGTCTCTATGACAGAAAGATTCCTTCTCGCTGAAGAGTTCATAGAAGCAATTCATGATATTGAACGATTGCGTGCCATTTTTGCTGCCCACCTTCCCTATTCCATTGCAGAAAGTAAGGTAAAGGTGTATGAGCAGATGTATGTACATCTTATCGCGATCCATTAGAGATACCGAACGCTCCATGAGTCGGAGTTGTTGGAAATCGAGAGAGAGCATCTGACTGAATTCGGGACTCATATTTACGGATGTGACAAACTTGACAGAATTAAGTCTTGCATTTGCCTCACTACCAAGATGCGGATATAGAGTTATGAGAGTTTCGTGACTAACTGTAAATATATGAAGTTCACAATCATCGCTACATTCAAGTATTCGGAATATTTGGCCATCATGAACAATGAAGAACACCATGTTGCCTTGTCGTGAAACGAGTTCGTATTCCTCAAAATCCAGTTGTATTCGTATAGTTCCCGAAGCGAGTTGGCACAGCCATGCATCACTAATCTGCCGCTTTATGATTGGAACATATTCCTTGTTGTTTCCGATAAATGTACGCATACCGATAAATGTTTGCTGCAAATATATGTATTGTACCGAAAATATACAATAATGTGCCGATATTATTTGCAAAAGGAATAGTTTTTCATCGTACCTTTGCACAAAATATAGCCAAAATAATATGAACAGAATTCAAATCATCTTACTCTCATTGCTACTTCTTTCATGCAACATGGGAGCAAAGGACAATAAAGGAACGGACAAGAAATATGCTAACGGACTGTTCAATATGGGCGATTTACGCACTATTGAAATCCAGATGCCAGACTCAACATGGCAGAACATCTTGGCACAACCATATAAAAAGGATTACCACATCTGTTCTGTGTCCATCAATGGTGAACACCTTGACAGCGTGGCAATCCGTACCAAGGGTGCGAGTAGCCTTGATGATGTCAGAAGCATGAAGTCCGACAGATATAGTTTCACACTCGACCTCAACAAGTACAAGAAAGGACAGAAGTATCATAAGCTCACAAAACTCCTGCTCAACAACAACATCTGGGATGCTACTCAGATGAAGGACGCCATCGTCTATGATATGAGCCGTTTCATAGGACTTCCCGCACCTCTTACCAATTATGCCAAAATCATGGTGAATGGACATCTGCAAGGCTATTATCTTATGGTCGAAGCAGTTGACAAGCATTTCTGCAAACGAAACTACCCAAACGAGAAGAGCAACATCTACAAGCCATACCACAATCTTGCATACAATGGTGAAGACCTGAAGGCATACGGAGATATAGAGCGTGAAGCGAGAATAGGCGGTGATGAAACATCACTTCGCAATGTCATTGCTGCACTCAAGAGCGTGGACCAAGGCGTTGATATAGAGCAGCATGTAGATGTGGAGAGCATCATGAAGTATATGGCTCTGCAGACTATGGCTGTCAACTTCGACAGTATGACAGGACATAACGTGCAGAACTTCTACCTCCACGAAGGCAATGGAAAGATAAGCATCATACCTTGGGACTACAACCTTGCCTGGGGTGGATATCAAGACGATGAAGGGGATATGGACTTTGGCGATTTCGATCCAAGCAAGATGGGTAATTTCGATCCAAGCAAATGGGAAGAAGGAATGGGGTTTGGCACAATGAATATCTCCAAACCTGGTGAAGACCTTGGTCAAGGTACACCAGAAGAAATGTCGCAAATCGTGAATTTCCCTATCGACACTCCATTCTTAGATGATCTGAAGAAGCGAACATTCTTCATGAATCTCCTCTCAAACGAGAAGTACAAGGCCATGTATTATCATTACCTCGAACTCCTATGCCGGAAATATATTCAAGGAGGCGGTTTTGCTAAGACAATTAAAAAAATCAACCGTGAGATAGGCAAGACAGCAGGTACCGAACCCAATGCCTTCTATTCCAACAAGCAGTATCACGAAGCCGTGCAAACACTCGATGATATGCTCCAACTGAAAGCCAAATCCGTACTTGGACAGATAGCAGGAACCATTCCCTCTACAAGGGAAACACAAAAAGCAAACCCAGAGAAACTCATCAACTGCGATGGACTCAATCTACGCAAGTTGGGTGGATTAGGTTATTAACGAAAACGAATACGATAACCATGGAATTAAGAACATTAAATAACAACGAGTTAGAAAATTTTAAGAAAGAAATGCAAGAAGCATTTCAGAAAGGGTACGAAGATAAGTTCGGAGAGACAGAAGACCTTATACTTCCCGAAGCCGACATCATGGAATCATTGTCTGCACCACATTCGGTTGCTCTCGAAGTAGTTGAAGATGGAGAACGTCTTGGTGGTGCGATTATTGCATTCTCAGATGATGGCAAACTTGGTGATCTGCATTTCCTATACACCAAAGTAGGATGTCAGAATAGAGGAGTCGCAACCTTTGGCTGGAAATCAATAGAAGCATCATATCCTGAGGTGACTGTATGGGAAACTCACACTCCTTACTTTGAAATAAGGAACATACATTTCTATGTAAACCGTTGTGGATTTCATATAGTAGAGTTCTTCAATGCACACCACCCCGACCCTCACGACTTCGATGAACGAGGTACCAACCCAATGGGAGAAGATGGATTCTTTAGATTCCAAAAAATCATTACAAGAATGTAACGCTACACGATTTTGTATGTAATATAAAGGGGTGTGAAAGCCAGAATAGCCTGCAGAGTTCTTCCAAGAGAATCGATGAGTCCGTGTTTCACGGAGTCATCGTCAAAAGTAACTGACACATCCACCAATTAATAATAAATCCAAGCAATAAACACAAAAAAAATATAATGCTATATTTAATATCTGTATTTTTTCATATCTTTGCAAAAATATTATAAATATAGTAATGATATGACGTTTCCGACTATACATACATGTATGCAAATGAAAATGTTAGGTGCCGCTACCCTACTCTTATTTGCTATGAGTGCTGCGGCTCAGCGAAAGACGAGCATTGAAGAAGGATGGAAATTCCATCGTAATGGTGTGATCAACGCCGAGATGGCGAATTGTGACGATTCTGCATGGCGCATTGTCACTCTGCCTCATGATTTCAGCATTGAACCTTCGATGACAATAAAAGATGGCAGAACATTTTCTGAGGGATGGGATAATGTGCAAATAGGACCTTTCACCCGACTTAACCTTGGCAACTCCGACCAGGGACAGATGACAGGTGGCGAAGGATGGTACAGGAAAACTCTGCGACTCCCTATTGCTGCCGGTGAGACCATAGATGAGTATCTCAGCAAGAACGAGGTAAGCATCCAGTTTGATGGTGTCTACAATCATGCTGAGGTATGGATAAACGGCAAAAAGGCTGCAATGAATATGCATGGATATATGCCATTCGTGGTGAGTATAAATGATATTCTCAGAGATAAGGCTGCAAGGCTTACTAACCCAGAGGAAGTGTGCGTTTCAGTCAGGAGTCTTAATGTCGATCACAATTCGCGCTGGTATTCAGGAAGTGGAATATTCCGTCGTGTATGGCTCATCACTACAGGCAAGCAGCACCTTAACCAATGGGATGTGTTTATTGATGGTTCTGAGGTTATTGCGAAGAAAGGAGCCAATGTGAAGATATCAGCAAAGGTGTTTAATGATGATACTAAAGACGCTTCAGGTGAGGTGCGCTTTGATATTATTGATGCTAAGGGCAAGACTGTTGCAAGTGCAACTAAGGCTTATCAGGCATCAGGGATGACATCAGGCAAGCGAGACAAGAAAGGCGTGGATGTAATGACTGAGATGATGGTGAAAGCGCCTCACCTTTGGTCGGATATCGATCCTTATCGCTACAAAGCACGAATAAGCGTAATGGCTGATGGAGTGCTTCGCGATAAGATGGAGATTCCTTTCGGCATTCGCACTATTGAGTTCAGTGTGGAGGAAGGTTTCAAACTGAATGGCAGACAAATGAAACTCAAGGGAGGATGTGTGCATCACGACAATGGATTGATGGGTGCTGCAGCCGTTGAGCGTGCAGAAATTCGCAAGGCAGAACTCCTGAAGGCTCAGGGATACAATGCTGTGAGAGTTAGCCATAATCTGCCTTCAGAAGCATTCCTCAACGCATGCGACAGCATTGGTCTGCTCGTGATGGATGAGGTGTTCGACCAATGGGAGAAGACAAAGACACCTAATGACTACGGTTCAATATTTTCAAAAGAGAAACTTCTGGTAGAAGATGGCAAGGTTGTACCACAAGGCATTACCAATTTTGAGTATGATGCAGCATTGATGGTACGTCGCGACCGTAACCATCCAAGCATTATCATCTGGAGCATCGGCAACGAGATTTATCAGCGTGATGATCCTCGCGGTCAGGAGATTGCAAAGATAATCAGCAAAGTAATAAAGAGTGAAGACAATACCCGCCCTACCACATTGGCAAACTGTGACTACTGGGATCAGCCAAGCAAGAAATGGGACAAGGATTCGTACCGCGCTTTTGAGAATGTGGATCTTGGCGGTTACAACTATGGTACGCAGTTTTACGCAAGTGACCATGAGAAATACCCAGAGCGTATCATGGTAGGTACGGAGAATTATCCAAGTGCTATCGACGAAACATGGAATTTCGTAGAGAGCCACCCATATGTGATCGGTGACTTCGTATGGACGGCTATGGATTATGTGGGTGAAGCTGGTGTCGGACACACTTTTGAGCGTACAAACGACCAATGGGTACAACTTATGTCATGGCCTTGGTTCAATGCATGGTGTGGCGATATTGACCTCACAGGTTGTAAGAAGCCTCAATCATACTATCGCGAT
>DCIW01000046.1 GCA_002317225.1 Prevotellaceae bacterium UBA1716
ATGGTATCTATCAATATCGAGGTATTAATACCGTAACGAGCATAAAGATAATCCTTAAGCCACTTGTCCATATTTATCTGCTCACTTCTCCAAGGGAGTTCGCTCATGAGTTCGTACATGATTGGATTTGTCTCCGAACCTTCCATCGTGAATCCCCAACCTTTCATGTGCTTATTGTATTGATTGCGAGCTGTATAATAATTATTAAGGAGTTGGTCGATGCGTCCATGCATACCTATATTTGCTCCGAAGTTTTCGAGCAAACAGAAAGCCCAGTCATGCTCTCCATAACCTTGTGGACGATGCCAAATAGAGTTCTTTGCACCATACTGAGGACGGCACTCAGAGAAGAGGTCAAGCACAAGCACTTCACCAGCAGGCAGTGCATCGAGCATCTCTGGACGAGGGTTTTCCGACCATCCTTGAACCACCCATGTTGAATGTTCATTGCCATAATCCTTCATTGCATCAAGGATTTTCTTGCCTGCTTCGCCAATATTGAGGTCTTCGGGAAGGTTTGATGCTTCGTGGAATGGGTCGATAGAGTAGTAATCTGCTGTACCATAGAGCTTTTTGGTCTCTTGGTAGAATAGTTTTGCAAATTGTTCAAAGCGTGGATCATTAGGCATGATGACTCCAGGACGAGTGAAGCCGTTCCAAAGTTGAAGGGACGATTGATTGGATTCTCCGGATTGTATGGATTCTCCGGATTGCCCGGATAGACCAAATTTGCTGGATTGCCCAGAAGAACTGAAACTTGGACACATACCTGAGTAGCCAGGGAGGACAGGTTTCATGCCTAATTCCTTCATACGGCCGAGAATCTTCTTCTGCAATGCTTCCTGCTGCTTATACCAATTGAGTGGAAGTGGACCGCCCCAACCTTCAAGGTTGTTCATTTCCCACCAAGCAAGGAAAGCAGGACCTGCGATGAACTTTCCAACTTCTTCCTCAGTATAACCGAGTTTGAGCATCATGTTTCGCCACACACATTCGTGACCAACAGCAGCCAAAGGCATATTGATGCCATGAAGTGCCATCCAGTCAATCTCTTCCTCCCATCGTTTCCAATCCCAGAATGCCATAGAATAAGAGAATGTACAATAATTGAAGTCATAACGAAGTTTAAGGTCAGTTTCGTGTCTTTCCGCCTTTTCAACTTGTGGCAATGTTTTAGGGAGAGAAGCATGCATTTGGTTCCATGACAAATGAACTCCACAATAATATTTCAAATACCAATTAAGGCCAACTGCTGAATTGACATAGGTATTTGCCCGGATCACAACTTTCCCATTCTTCGATGACAATTCGAAGAAGTCTTTATCTCCTGGTTTTATGTCAACAATGAACTTGGAAGAAGCACCTTTGTCAATACGCTCGATGAGCGATGAAAGCGGATTTGATGCTTGAATATTGAGTGCAAGTATCAGTAGCACTAAAATTGATAATAATCTGTTTCTCATATTAGTATCGATTATCTTTTCTTGTTGTTTCTAAAGTTTGGATTATATGATTTTTTATTGTTGTTGCTTGAATGTGATGATGGTTTATGAGACGATTTTTGTGATGAACCATTCTGCTTGAAATCAGACTTAGGTGCGAATTGTGCTCCACCAAATAACTTGTCAATAAGATCGACACGGTTCATCTTTCGCAACTCCTTTATTATATTATTACGCTCCTGAGGTTTGTACCAGAAGAAGAACTGTCGTTGTGCCAGTTTGTCTTGAGGAGTCTTTGCAGAGAACACTGGTTCGAGGGTGTATGAATGCACTCCTGTATACCATGCTTCGGTAGATACGGTCATTGGTGTAGGGGTGAAGTCCTGAACTTGTTCAAGATGGAAGTCAAGATTTTTTGTCAAAACAGCCAACTCAGCCATATCTTCAGCCTTACAACCAGGGTGTGATGATATGAAATAAGGTATAATCTGCTGATTGAGATGTTCTTCTTGATTTATCTTATCGAATATGCGTTTGAACTCATAGAAAAGCTTGAATGATGGCTTTCGCATAAGATATAGAACCTTGTCAGAAGTATGTTCTGGAGCGACTTTCAAGCGTCCAGACACATGATTCTTAATAAGTTCGCGTGTATAACGCATATTGATTTTGTTGATTCGTTCGTCTCCCGTGTCATGAAGCAATAGGTCGTAACGAACTCCCGAGCCAATGAATGACTTCTTAATACCCGGAATTGCATCTACTGCCTTATAAATATCGAGCAACTGTGAATGGTCGGTATTCAGGTTCTTGCATACTTGAGGATGGATACAAGAAGGACGTTTGCACTTATGACAAATATCGAGATTCTTTCCATGCATTGCATACATATTGGCAGATGGACCGCCAAGATCAGAGAGATAGCCTTTGAAATCAGGCAATTTTACTATCTCTTCAACTTCGCGAAGTATGCTTTCCTTGCTTCGAGAGGTTATAAACTTGCCTTGATGAGCAGAGATAGTACAGAAGGCACAACCGCCAAAACAACCTCTATGCATACAAACAGAGAACTTAATCATATCGTATGCAGGAATACGTTTTCCTTTGTATTTAGGATGGGGAAGACGTGTGTATGGGAG
>DCIW01000152.1 GCA_002317225.1 Prevotellaceae bacterium UBA1716
AAAAAAGTTCTAAGTACAACAAAGAGGGAGAAAAGTACTTACTGCATACTTCTCGATAAGGACAGCACCCTTTGGGAAGGCACAAAAGGTGCCGGCATTTACATCAATGGGGAGCATAAAACAGACTCTCCTTTCATTGACATTTATTCGATGCATGAAGACAAGAAGGGAGAGCTTTGGATTGGCACATTTGGAGCCGGACTTTTTTACAAAGGCAAAGCATTTCTCACCAACGATGCTGACAGCAAACACATACGTTCTATCGCAGAAGACAAGAACGGAAGCCTTTGGGTTGCAACAAGCAATGGCGTATATGTGATGAACGACATATACAAGGGCAAGACAGACATCACGCATATCTCGACCAAAGATAACAATCTTTATAGCAACGAACTACGCTCATTGTTTATTGACTCCAATGGAAACATCTATCTTGCAGAAACAGGTGAAGGGTTTGCGATAGTTGACGGCAACAAATATAACAAGAACAGAGAGATTGTCATCAAGCACTATACCGACAAGGACAGCCTTATTAACACCATGGTGCAGAGTTTCGTAGAGGACAATGATGGTTTTATCTGGATTGCAACCGAATTCGGAATCTCCAAGTTCAATCTATCGACAGAAACCATAAAGAGCTATTTCTTTTCAAAGAACATGCTCAACAACATCTACAGTGAAAACTGCGGCATCCGCCTTGACAACGGCCACATTGCCTTCGGAACAAACAATGGAATCATTATTATCAACCCTTCCGTTTATAATAAAGGCGAAAAGACAACCGACATTAGTGCCGATGACGTAACAGTGAACGGACAAAAGAAAAGCGGTATTGTTTATGTAATGAGCAAATGGTGGAAGAGCCCTTGGGCAATAATGTGTTACGTTGCAATCATCATTCTCATATTCTTTATCCGCAGAAAGATAAAGAGAGACAACAGCAGATTCCATAAAGCCATCAAGGAACTCAACCAAAAGAAGGATGAACTGGTTTCAGAAAAGGACCAACTTGTAATAGAAAAAGAAAAGTTGAATGCAGAAAACGAAGTTATCAAAGACCAATATTCTGCCGAAGTACGCATTCGTCGTCAAGAGGAAATAAACTCCTTAGACGAAGAGTTTATCAATAAAGTAGAGAGCATTACCAACCGTGAAATGGCTCGGGCAGACTTCTCGGCTGATGAGTTTGCAGAGATGATGGGGATGGGACGTACCGTATTCTTCAATAAGATGAAGAAGATTACGGGCTATTCACCCAAGGAATATATCAAACTCAAACGTATCAAGCGGGCTGCAGAACTTATTTCGACAACAAGTAAACCAATAGGCGAAATCGGTTTTACCGTAGGTATCGAAGACCCGCTCTATTTCTCTCGCGTCTTCAAGCAAGCGTATGGCATGACTCCTACCGAATGGAGAAAGAACGGAACACAGTCAAAGGAATAACTAAAAAATCCCCCATGCCTCACGGCATAGAGGATTAAAGTGAAATGTTAATATTTCTATTGGGGAATTACGGACTTGGATTTCGCAATCCATTTTGTTTGGTCTAACGCAAAAAATTTGGGGACTGAACGTTAGACCTGTCCTAAGCATAATATGTGTATGATTTTTCTATGAAATGTCTTAACCTTGTGAACCATTAACGGAATCACAATGCAAATATACTCACTATTCGTGACATGAGCAAATATTTGGCACTTATTTTTGCAATCATGCGTACTTTGATGATATATTTCACGTTTGATAACACAAAAAATACCACAATAAGTGTATTTGCCTATTGAATCCTTTTTATTAGCAAGGTCTTGTTTTTGGAAGGTTGAACACGTCCTGAACTTCCTTCATTGCCTCAGCAGTCATACCATCAGGTTCGCTACCCATATTGCGAGCACACATATAGATATTTGCTGCCTTACATAGCACATCAGTTTGATCAAACGCATCCATAATGTCTGTACCAACTGCTACAGTTCCGTGCTTCTCCCAAAGTACAACGTCATGCTTCTTAATCTTCTCGAGAGTTGCCTCAGCGAGTTCAACTGAAGATGGAAGGCCATAAGGAACGATGCCAATGCCGAGTGGAGCAAAGGCAAGAGTCTCTGGAATCATAGACCAAAGAACACGAGTCATCTCATCACCCTTGAGGAAGCGTTGGATATGCGACATAGCAACGAGTTCGATAGGATGAGTATGGAGTGTTGCCTTGTAGCAAGAACCAGTCTCAAGGAGATAGTTCTGGAGGGCAAGGTGAGTTGGGAGTTCAGAAGTAGGAACTACAGGTTCGTCAGCAATAATCTCATACGAAGCACAATCATCACAAATACGAACGATGCTTCCATTCTGCATAGGCCAACGAGCAAGATCACGCATACGCTTGCCCGTACCTTTACAATAAAAGTACTTACCCTTGAGCTGTGGAAGAACCATACCAATCAGCTTCACTGGAGCGATGGCAGGCATAGCCTTGCACTCATCATCCATAAACTCTGTGACATTCACCGTAATGTTTCCACCATTACGTTCTGCCCACCCTTTCTGCCAAAGGTAACCAGTCACCTCGGCTATTTGATTTACAACGGCCTCCAAACCTGGACGACCTGATAATATTGATGCCATATTCAAATCATTTGTGGATAATCAAAGGGTCAGCCCCCTTGATTATCCATTTTTCTTAATAATCGTTACCGTATCTTTCCTTTGTGATTTCGTTGAGCGACTTGCCACGGGTATTAGGACAACCAAGTACACCTATTACGAGAGAGATGAGCAAGAGGGCAATCATGCAGTAGGCTGCAATAGTGAAGCCTTCACCATTCTCACCATAAATCCAAGTGAATACGAGACCCCAAATAGCAGAGAGACCACGAACCACGAAGAACATAAGGCCTTGAGCACCAGCACGGAACTTTGCAGGGAAGAGTTCAGAACCCCACAACGCGTAGAATATCTGAACTGATATACCACCGTTCATACCCCAAAGGATAACGAATGCCCAAAGACCTACGAGACTGTTAACGCCACCACTTACTACGAGAACCCAAGTAGCAAGAGCAAATACAAGACCCGAGATGTAAAGCAACTTATGACTTGTGCGGTCAATGATGCGAGCAATGCAGAAGGTGACAGCCACAACTGTAGCCCATTGCACACAGTTCATCATGTTAGAGTATTCATTGCTCACTCCACCTGCAGTCTCACAGATATGTGGTGAGAAGAAGCCCATTACACTTGCCACGAGGTTCCAAGTAAGATAGATGGCAGCAAGGAAAGCAACACTCTTGATTGCTACCTTATTAGAGAAAAGGACAGCAAATGAATGAAGGAGTCCTGTATTCTCACCACTTTCCTTTGCTGCAGCCTTTGCAGCCTCAAACTCAGCACTCTCCTCGAGTTGACGCTGAAGAGTCCATGCGATAAATGCAACCACAAACAAAGTGAAGAATACCACACGCGAACTAAACACCTCAACAGCATTAGTTGCAGCATCAGCACCAAGAATGCTATGAGCCAACGACTCAACTGGTCCATAAAGATAACCGCCCGGAGCAAGAAGCATACCCATCAAGAGGATAATCATAGGACCAAAGCCCCAAGACATTTGTGATATACAGATATTACGACCACGGTTATGCACTTCCGAACTTTCCGAGATATATGTCCACGAAGCAGGAACACCAATACCCACCGAGATACCTGTAATAAGGAAACCCGCAAGAAGCATTGGGAAGTTGACAGACAACATCACGATAAGCACACCAAGCATATAAACCAAGAGGTTATAAGTGAAGATGAACTTACGACCGAACTTATCTGCAAGGAAACCGCCAATGATTGCACCAATAGCAGCACCCATTGCATTAGCACTGAGAGCATTAATCCATCCAAGGTGCATCTCGGACAGTTCAAGATAGTTCTTCCAAAGAGTGATACCGCTACCACCTGCAACGATTGCACCAGCATCAAGATAATTATTGAGAGATACCGCAAGGGTACTCTTTAGAGAGCCCCCCGTCCCCCCAAGGGGGCGGCCATCCGGTTTATTGTCATTCATAATATAATTCTATTTTTATTCATTAATACACACCCTAACCATCCTACTATCCGGATGGCCGCCCCCTTGGGGGGACGGGGGGCTCTTATCGCTTGCTTGTCACTTCTGCAACATACTTATCAATATCAGCAATAAACTCCTGACCAACAGGCACATTAT
>DCIW01000214.1:0-5923 GCA_002317225.1 Prevotellaceae bacterium UBA1716
TTGTTCCATCAAGATACTGACCACCCGAGTCGATAAGGAGAAGACCCTCTGCAAGCACAGGAATGTCAGTCTCCGGAGTTGGGTCGTAATGCACGATTGCTCCATGATACCCATAACCCATTATGCTCTCAAAACTGATACCCATATTAAGCGGTTGCTCACGACGGTATGCTTCAAGTTTAGCGGATAGAGTCAACTCAGTCTGAGGCACACCATCCTTATCTACCAACTGCTTTCCGTCCGTTGTCCCTTGTCCGTTGTCCGTTGTCATAGAAACAACCTCCTTCATCCACTTCACCATAGCTACACCATCCTTCTCATGAGCTGTGCGATACCCCTTAATTTCGGTTTCATTCTTGAACATCAGCATCATAGGGATAGGAGATGCCTTGCGCAGAGGATGCTTCACTGCAGCGTAAGTGGTATAATTAGTCTTGTCTGCATCGATAATCATTGGTAAGTCAATCGCGGAGATGCCATCAAGTATTTCATCATATTCACGAACAAGGATGTTTTCGCTCTTAAGGTATTCAAGTACAGATTCATCCAACTTCTCCTTTTTAATATATAATGTTACATCATCAGGTGTGATAATCACATAGCTTACAAGGAAAGGAGTGTAGAGGATGTCATCCGCACGGAGATTGAGAGTCCAAGCTATATCCTCAAGGAAACTGACAAGGAGAGCTTTTCCGCCCAACTTCTCGCGAATACGTGAAATCTTTGAAGTGGCACTCTCTCCCGAATACTGAAGCTGTTGCACGAACACCTTGCTAAGAGGAACAGAAGGACGGTCCTCCCAAATCTCCTCGTAAGGGTCAATGTCTGTACGAACCGTAAGGCCATAAGCCTGCAGTTCGTTCTGGAGCGCTTCCACTTCGCTAACAGTATTCACCCATCCATCTACAGCAACAACGCTGCCAGAAGGGAGCACGCTGCCCAACCATTCGGAGATGCTTGGAGTGCCTTCAATCTTCTCTTTCTGAAGGATGAAGTCCGATCCGGCAAGTTGCTCGCTTGCTTGAATGAAATAGCGTGAGTCAGTCCAAAGGGCGGCCTTGTCCAATGTCACAACCGCAGTGCCCGCACTACCTGTGAAGCCGCTTATCCAACGACGCGACTTCCATCGCTCTGGCACATACTCGCCAGAATGAGGGTCTGTACTTGGAGTGATAAATGCGCTGATACCTTCTCGTTGCATGAGAGAGCGCAAGAGTGATTCTTTATCAATTGTTGTCATTTGTTTATTGCAAATTATAGTGTTTTAGTTGTTTTTCAAACGCAAATATACATCTTTTTTCATACTTAGTCATAATTTTTCGCCTTCTTTGTTGTTTAATAGAAAATAAAAAGATAAATTTGCCGAAAGATTGTGAGAAAAGCACTCACTATGAGACATTAATTATAACTAAAATATATTTTATTATGGCATTCTTAACAGACGAAAAACTCGTTATCGTTGGAGCCGGCGGTATGATCGGTTCAAACATGGTTCAATCAGTACTTATGCTTGGTCTTACTCCAAACATTTGTCTTTATGATATCTACGAACCAGGTGTTCACGGTGTTTATGACGAAATGTGTCACTGCGCTTTCCCAGGTGCAAACATCTCTTATACAGTTGATCCAGCTGAGGCATTCACAGGTGCAAAGTACATCATCTCTTCAGGTGGTGCTCCACGTAAGGAAGGTATGACTCGTGAGGACCTCCTCAAGGGTAACTGCCAGATTGCTGCTGATTTCGGTGAGAACATCAAGAAGTATTGTCCAGATGTTAAGCACGTTGTGGTTATCTTCAACCCAGCTGACGTTACTGCTCTTACAGCTCTTATCCACTCAGGTTTGAAGCCAAATCAGTTGACTTCACTTGCAGCACTCGACTCTACTCGTCTCCAGCAGCAGCTTGCTCAGGAGTTCAAGGTACAGCAGGATAAGGTTACTGACGCTTACACTTACGGTGGTCACGGTGAGCAGATGGCAGTATTCGCATCAAAGGCTAAGATCGATGGCAAGCCACTCGCTGAGCTTCCACTCTCTGCTGAGCGTTGGGCTGAAATCAAGCACATGACAACTCAGGGCGGTTCAAACATCATCAAGCTTCGTGGCCGTTCTTCATTCCAGAGCCCAGCTTACCAGGCAGTGAAGATGATCGAAGGCGCTATGGGTGGTGAACCATTCACTTGGCCTGCTGGTTGCTATGTAAATTGCGACAAGTGCGGTTACAAGAACGTTATGATGGCTATGCCTACTACAATCGATAAGGATGGCGTTCACTTCACAGCTCCTGAAGGAACTGAAGAAGAAATGGCTGCTCTCCAGGCTTCATACGAGCACCTCCAGAAGATGCGCGACGAAATCATCAGTCTCGGTATCATTCCTGCAGTTTCTGAGTGGGCTACAGAGAACCCAAACCTCTAATAACCCACAATTCCTTGCTCAAAGCTCATTACTCTTAACTAATAACTCAAAAAGGGTCGCATAGCACAATCTATGCGGCCTTTTTCATGTCTTTACCCCACGAAGAGCGTTAATATGATATTATTTTTAATAATATATCAAGAATATATTTTGCCATTCAAGAAATATTTGATATTTTTGCACAATAATTACACAGATAAAAGAAAATCAAGAGAAAATATGAAGAAATTATTATCATCTCTCGCACTTGTAGGTTTGATGCTTTTGCCAACAAGTGTTCTTGCTCAGAACAGCAGCAAGAAGTGGAAACCATACGGATTTGTGCAGTATCAGTTGGGTGTGGGAACTACATTTACTAATGTTCGTGCCAACAACCTTCTCCAACCTACAATGACATTTGGTGTAGGTTACCGACCAATTCAGGAACTTGCACTTCGTTTCAATATGAATGGATTTTGGTCAAAGGGCGGATTCCGCAGCATCGATGACCGTTATTTATATAAGTATGCGACTGGTGATTTTGATCTCCTCTTCAGCGTGCCAGACCTTATCAAGAAGGATGCAAACCGTAAGTGGGACTTGTTCCTTGTTGCTGGTATTGGTGTCAACTATGCTTGGGGCAACAATATTGCTTCGCTCCCTCTCGAAAATGTGACTGAAGACATCAGCAATATTTGGGGCGATGGATTGAAGCAAGTGGACAACTGGGGCACAAACTTCAGAGTTGGTCTTGCTGCCGATTACATCATCAATCGCCATTTCAGTTTTGGTGCTGAGATTGATATGAATCCTTATGGTGACGATTTCAACGCTAAGTTCGGCAGAGCAAAGAGCCGCGACTGGATGCTCACAGCACAGTTGTCGTTGACTTATAAATTTGGTAATAAAGATAAGGTCGTAGAAGAACCATACGTTAAGCCTGTAGAACCAAAGAAACCTGAGCCTGTTGTGGTGAAGACCACTATCCGTCTTGATGACAAGAGTCTCGAAGGTCAAGGAAATTATCGTGTTGCTGAATACGATCCTAACACAAGTGCAACTTCGAAGAAGATGCTCGATGATATGGCTCGCCAGATTCAGTCCGAATGTGCTCCTTACATTAAGGAAGGTGGAAAGGTTGATATCATCTTTACTGGTAGTGCCGATGCTATTCCTGTGCTTGGAATCAAGTATAACGGAACCGATGTTCACGACCTTCCAGTCAATGTTTATGGAACTCCTCTCACTATGACACTCACAAAGGAAGCAGGAATCAAGACCAACGAACAACTTGCTCTTGCTCGTGCTCTCAAGGCTAAGGACTATGTTTACCAGACAGTTCAGGGACTTAGCTCAATGCAGACTAACAACTTCTATAATGTGAAAGTGTCTGATCAGCGTGGTGTTGAATATCGTACAGTGGATGTCGAATTCATTTTCTACGGTAAGTAGGATTTCGAGGTTAGTGGTTAGAGGTTAGTGGTTAGAGGAGAATCGAATAATTGAAGAAATTCGGCAAACATACAATTCTTGGTTGGAGTTGGCGTGCCCTTTTGGTGGGTGTGCTAACTCCAATTGTGTTGTTTGCTCTCCTTGCCATCCTTATCTATTGCCCTCCTGTGCAGAAGTGGGCGGTTGACAAAGCAGCCGAGAAGTTGAGCGAAGAGATGGGAATGGATGTGACCGTCGAAAGTGTCCGACTCAAGTTTCCTCTCGACCTCTCCATGGGCGGTATGCTTGCCATTCAGGAAGGAGATACCGTGCTCAACGCAGAGGAATTGCGACTGAGTGTTCAGGTGCGACCATTACTTGACAAGCAGATAAATGTGGACGATATTCTGCTTCGAAATGCAGATGTCAATACTCGCGAACTTATTGATGCCGTTCTTATCAAAGGACATATAGGAGAACTCCAGGCATATACTCATGGGGTGAACCTCAACGAACAACTCGTCACGGTTAACAAGCTCGACCTAAAGAATTCGGACATCTTCCTTGCCTTGCCCGACACCGTTCCTCCCGACACAACCGAGACCGAACCATCAAAGTTGAAACTCGATTTTCAAGATATCAAGTTCAATTCGGTCAAGTTTGCCCTTGCCCTTGCCCAAGATAAGGGTTATAGCGTGAAAGACCTTTGCAAGCAAAAGGACATACCAAAATACATCGACACTTCGTTTGGAGATGCAAAGTGCCGTGCTTTTGTTGATATCGAAAATAGTGCTTATACTGTCAACGACCTATCAGTTGAGAATGGATTGGCAAAGGTTGATAACTCTGCAAATCTGACTGATGTCTCGCTCAAGTGCGATTCCATCTGTTATTCCGACCCTATGAATCTTTATGTTGGAATCAAGAAGCTTAAGGGTAAGGAAGAGTGTGGAATCGATTTCAAGGATGTTAGTGGTGTGGTTCGTATGGATTCAGTCAATCTTTATATCGACCAACTAAATGTGCTTACTGATGACTCTCAGATAAATGCCGACATGACAATGGATTGGACCACTTGGGACGATGAGAATCCAGGCATTATGCAACTCGACCTAAAGTCCGTAATGGACAAGTCGGATGTGATGGCAATCACACGATATGTGGATAGATTTCTCGACAAAGACTCTAAACTTGATGCAGTCCGTGAACTTGCTCAAGAATATCTCCCAAACACTCCAACTCCTCTCAACGTGAGGGTGACAGGTAATCTCAACGACCTCTATTTCAACGATATTCAGACCAACCTCAAGGGCATAGGTCGTCTCGAAGGTTCCGTCCGAATGCGAGGTGATGATATATCTACCAAACTTCGTGGCAATCTCATTGGTGGAGATGCTTTGGTAAGTGGTTCGTACAATATGAACGACGAATCTTACGATGTAGACTTGACTCTCAACGACTTCAACGTAAACAAATATGCTGATGTGGGTGAGCGAACTCGTCTTACTGGTATGGTTCATGCCAAAGGCAAAGGCTTCGACCCTTATTCGCCTTCCACAAGAATAAATGCTCATGCCGATATAAAGAAGGGATGCTATGGAAAGGTTGACCTCAGTTCGGTAGTAGCTGACATTGCATTGAAGAACTCGCTCCTTAACGTAAATGCATCTTGCAACAACAAGCAGTTGAAGACCGATTTCTGCCTTGCCGGAGTTTTGAAGAAAGGGGTTATTGATGGAAGTCTTGATATCGAACTACCATTTGCTGACTTGCAGGCAATGGGGTATAGCGACGATGTGCTTACCGTCAACACTCGTGGCCAGATGGATTTCTATAGCAACCTCGACGATGTCTTCCGCATTGACAGTTATATGAACGGACTCGACATTCAGATGGGCAAAGACCGCATTAAGACTGTCGACTTCGATCTTTATGCAGAGACCGACCGCAAGCAAACCATTGCCCAACTTACAACCGGCGACCTTTCGTTCGATTTCAATGCCCCTTATAATCTCTTCACTCTCAAGGATAAATGGGACAAGATGAGCAAGGTGGCAGACAAGCAAATGAAGAATCACGATGTCAATCTCGATCG
>DCIW01000214.1:5944-7702 GCA_002317225.1 Prevotellaceae bacterium UBA1716
TTGGCAACACTCCGAGCAAAGGCGGGCAAACACAATCCTCTCATCACAATCCTCAAGGCAAACGGAATCAGTTTCGACGATTTCGAAGCTAATCTTGATTCTTCGCCCGAAACGGGTATTGTGGGCAATGGACATATCTGTGCCCTCCGTTACGACACTATACGTATCGATACGGCTTACTTCGACATTCATCAGGATTCCAGTCGTATCGTATTCAATAGTGGTGTTAAGTGCGACGACCAGCCTCTTTTCCCTGCCTTCTTTGCGACCATCGACGGATATTATGGTCTGACAGATGCCGATGTGCGTTTGCAGTTCTTCGATAAGAAAAACGAAAAGGGTATAGATCTCGGAGTTCACTTCACCGACCAAGATTCGGTTTACAATGCAACCTTCTATCCTGAAGAACCAATATTAGGATTCCGTAAGTTTGCTATCAATGAAGACAATTACGTCCATTTCTACAAACGGAAAGATGCTCCAATCACCGGATATGTGCATCTCGAAGGCAAGGACGACAATAGTGAGATAGCCTTTACGGGACTCAACAACGAAGGGCATCAGCGTGCTCTTGTCGAGGTGGGTAATCTTGGTTTGGGCGACCTTTGCAAGGTGCTTCCGTTTGCTCCAAATATGGATGGCGGTTTGAATGTTGATGCTGCATATCAGGAGGATGATGGAAGGTTCTGGGTGGACGGAATGGTAAACATCGACAACTTTGTCTACGATGGCATGAAAGTGGGCAATGTCGGTTCTATGTTCACCTACGAGCCCGAAGGCGAAGGTCTTTCAATCCATAAGGTAGAGGGTGATATCAGTTACGAGGGCATTGATGTGGCAACCCTCAACGGTAGCTACAACACTACGGGCGATGGCTATCTCGATGCCGACCTTCGTTTGCACGATATCCCGATGAAGATGCTCAATGCCTTTGTTCCCGACCAGATGGTGGTGCTTGATGGAGTCTTGGCTGGAGCTATGTCTGTCAAGGGTCCGACCGACCGCTTGCAGTTTGATGGTTTTGCTGTTACTGATAGCGTGACCGTTACTTCACCTTATTATTCCGTGTCGCTCCGCCTCGAAGACGATACGCTTCGTGTGGCAGATAGTAAGATTTCGTTTGAGAATTTCAAGCTTTATGGAGCGGGACAGAATCCACTTTCGCTCGATGGATATGTTGACTTCAGCAATATGAACAAGATGTTGCTCTCGCTTCAGATGAGTGGTCGCAATGTCAAACTTATCGAGGCAAAGCGGACAGCCAAGTCTGTTGTCTTTGGCGATGCTTATGGTGATATACGTGCACGAGTCAAGGGAGATTCGAATGATATTAGTGTTCGTGGCTACATCAATGTCTTGCCGAATACCAATCTCACTTACATAATGGACGATACCACAATCTCCCAGGGCGACAGATTGGATGATATCGTTACGTTTGTGAATTTCGAACTACCTCCCGACACTACTGCCGTCAAGGAACCAGCCACAATCTTAGGTGTTAATATGCGTATGACGCTCAATGTCGAAGAAGGTGCAAAGTTCCGAGTTGAGTTCTCTGCCGACAAACAGAGTTATATAAATGTACGCGGAGGTGGTTCGCTCAATTTGACATATACTCCGGAAGGTGTGATGAACGCCCAAGGCAGGTTGACGGTGAGCGAGGGCGAAATGAAGTACGCACTCCAAATCATCCCTCTCAAGACTTTTACCATTGCTCCTGGCAGTTCTGTCGAATTTACGGGCGATCTCTACAATCCG
>DCIW01000268.1:0-5588 GCA_002317225.1 Prevotellaceae bacterium UBA1716
ATTGGTCGAAAGAGTATGAAGCCTCAAGATAATCATTAGGAGAAATCTTCCATTCCGCCTTCAATCCTCCTTGATAATCACGGTAACGCTCCTGACTATCCTCTACCCTATCCATGGTTCTGCGGAAGAAACCAAGTCGTCCAGTAAAGTGCAACTTATCATTCACATTATAACGCAAACGATCGGAGAAGTTGAGCATCTTCTCTCCAAACACTTCAGCAAAGGTATTTGTCTGTGGTTCTGTGCCTCTATTCTCAACTGCGTAATTATCAGAAAGAGTGCTGGAGAACGAGAAGTTATTAGAGAATCGACCTTTGCTTAAACCAACCAAAGCATTATATCTCTGCTCACCATGATGTCCCCATCTTCCATCTGCGTGAAGAGTCCAAGCCTCTCCCCCTGCCCTCCCCGAAATGGAGGGAGCCTTTCTTGTAATGATATTAATCACACCACCCGCCGCATTGCTACCATAAAGTGCCGATGCCGCTCCACGCACTATCTCGATTCGTTCTACATCAGCCATCGATAAACGAGAGAAGTCAACATTGTCCATTGTCTCTCCCGCGAGGCGTTCCCCATCCACAAGTATCAGCACACTTTGTCCCGCAAAACCCGAAAGGTTCATATTAACTTGCTGATTCATAGCATAAGAAAACTCCACTCCAGGCATTTCTGCTTGCAGAAGGTCCTGAATATTAGTAGCATCAATCTTCTGTATATCCTTCGAACCAATGACCTTCGTAAGTACAGGCACATCCTTCAATGTCTTTGGGGTACGAGTTCCCGTAACAACAAACTCACCGAGTTCGATGCTATCAAGCGACGCCTCTTGTGCCTTAGCAAAACAAGCAATGCCCAGAAACAATACCATGCCCACGAATAATATGAAGAAGAACCTACGCATCAGACAGGATATTTATACTTAATGGTAAGACAACATTTCTTATTAGTCGAACTCACATAATCCACCAACTGCAAAGCAGCATAAGTTCCATCCTTCAAGCGAAGAACGAACACATGGTTGTTATGAGTGAAGGTAGGAGGAGGGGCGATCAAATGCATTGTCAACCAAGAAGAAAGCACTTTGTTGATATTGATGCCTTGTGACGGGACATACTTCATTATCATTCGGGAATTATCGTCCCAAACATCATTTTCCGTAAACTCATCTTCCTGAAACTTTGCCCCCGAATAAAGAGATGGATGTACAAGCGAGACATCAGTCAAGTCCGATTCCCACACAGCACCTCCATTTGTACGAACATTATCACGATGTATGGCAATAGTCCAATCATCGGGTTCGGGTTGCTTCGCTGTTGGTATGAAATACTCGAACTTATTATTCACAAGTCCTTGTCCGAAAATATCATACCAATACATATATTGTCCAGTCAACCCATTTCCGTTCACAAACATCGTATCACCAACCGCTTCCATCGGAATATCCATGCAAACGATACTCTCCGAAGCATCATAACTGCTATCCTCGCTCACACTGTCTGCAATCGCCTTCAAGTCGATGTAGTACCATTTGTCCCAAGCTGAAGCATCGAAATATATCTGTCCTTCAACCGATTGCACTTCGATTGGTTCGTCATAAACCCACTCAAAGGCACCCTCACAACTGGTGAAGATGCCCATGAGGAGTAATACAAAAAGAGTATTTATCCTTGAACGAATATGTTGTCTTCTTGACAAATCAATCATAAAAACAATGACGAACTCCTACTTATCTTACGAAATACTTCTTTCCGTTCTTGATGATAAGTCCACGAGCATTTGGAGCAACTCGCTGTCCATTCAAGTTATAACTTGCTTCCGACTTTTCCGAAACCGAAGTGCTTGTAACCGACTTGATTTCCGTACTTCCTGCAAGAGTTGTAGTTGAGGATATTGGGAAAGGCATAGCACCTGGTTGGAAATTATTGACTATCTCAGTATCAGTCACTAAGACATTACCGAGTTTTGTGATTGTATAGTCTGAATCGAAAGAACCTTCTGCCTTGAAGTGCATAGTGATATTATCCGAAGTATAATCGCGATAATAGCCACCTTTGTCTTCGTTGAGAGCAAGTCCCTTAACCGTATAACCGCCGATAGTAAGATTACCTATTTCTGTGTTGTCAAGTTTGTATGTTGGAATCTCCACATCCTTCAATGTAACTCCATCTTCAACATAAGTGCGAACCTTATATGTCACTTCAGCCTTATGAGGACCATACACGCCACCTACCATCACAGCATTCGTACCAGAATATTCCTTCACATAGTAACTCTCGATGCTATAAGTGATTGGGAAAGGCATAGTGCCATAATTGAACGACACTTCAAGACTCACCTTATATATACCATTAGCATGAGTAAATGTTCCTTTGAGCGAAGTGCCTGTGATGTTTTTCTCCACTCCTTCCGAATCGATAGCAGTTGAAGTGAAAGTCTGATCTTCCCAAGTCACGCCAGCATATCCACCGGAGAAAGTAGTGCCTATTATCTTAAACGAAGGTATGGTCATATCGTTATACTTCATGCTTGGAAGGGTGAAGTCTGCTCCCGAATAGATGATAGTATCGGAAAGCTGAGTTGTCTCGCCCGCTTTCTTACCCATCATTGTAACAAAGAAGTTTGATTTGCCCACAAAGGTCATTGGAGTATTGCTTCCAGGTTTAGCATTTGCACCTAAAACAGTTGCCACAAAAGCAACGAACAAAGTAAATAATTGCTTCATATTTTATACATATATTTGAATTCGGGTGCAAAGTTACGGCTAATTATTCAATTACACAATCCTTATTTATTATGATTTTGATAGCCTTAGAAAAGGTATTTAGTGTGTTTTGGCATCCATTTAAGTGTGTTTTGTACTCATTTAAGAGTATTGAACAAATCATCGGGACGTTTGGCTTTGTCCGTCGTGACGGACATGGCAAAACATTAGGGCGTGTAAGCCATGTCATTAGTAGTGACATAGGTTGCTCATTAGTAATAAGATAGAGCATTCATTAGTAGTGTGAGGAGGCTGTTATTAGTAGTGTGGAGAGGAAGAAAAAAGTGGATTTTTGCTCTTTTGCCAGACACCAATATTTTTCAAAAGTGATTACAACTCCCCCACATCAACGAGTCCGTTCATCACACAATATATAATAATGTCTGCGAGCGAACGGGCACGGAGTTTCTCCATAATGTTCTTTCGATGCGAGATAACCGTAGTGATGCTGATATTAAGTTTATCGGCTATCTCCTTATTTATCATTCCTTTACTCAAAAGTATTGCCACTTCAATTTCACGAGCAGAGAGCACACTCTCATTCTCCAAACCTTGAGCGTGGTGCATAGAGGCAGACTTCCCTCCCATTGGATGAGGAGCACCTTTGGAGTCCTTCATTCCATGTCCCATCTTATGCAGATTGAAGATATCACGCACAAGGGCACTCTCTTCCTGACACACATTCAAAGTGCGAACTCCCGAAATCGACATCTCCCCATTCACCAGCACAATGCTCCTTATAGTGTGTTCACGGAAGAATTGTGTATGTTCGAAGTAAATCCTTGATGACACGAAGAAATGTCCAAAGTCATCATTGCCTTCCTTCTCAATCTCCTCAAACGAACGCAACACAGTTATCTCCACCATAGGCATAATGCCTTCGAGGAGATTTTGCAGACCGATACCAGTCAACACGTTTGAGTCTATAATGGCAAGTTTGATTGGGGGCATAGAGTTATGTATTTGTTTATGAACGGACAAAGGTAGAAAGAATTTGGGAATTAATGATTAAATATCTTATTATTTTTGTTTTAAGGAGAAAGAATACGGCGTTATTTTGCATTAACCACATAGTTTCGTACAGTCAAACGGCATGTTCGTACAATGCAAGCAGAAACATAAATCCTGTATCATACATTTATCTTACCTTTGCACTACAAAACCAACAAGTACAAACGATTCCAAAAACTCCAAAACAAAATGAAAAGAGCATTACTACCTACCCTTTTGCTTGCAATGTCAATGTGTATGTCATGCAGCAAGACCGAAACCACACTCCCAGTTGATTTTAGCGATCTGCTAACCAACTGTAATAATACAGAAGCAGAGATGTCGCTCGTCCCTGATGACAGCGTCATATCAGCAACCGAATATGAATGGAAGATTTCCTTACCCGAAAACTTAAAGACGGTGGGGAATTTCGAGGATGCAGAATCAATGTACAATACCTACGCATTGATGCACAATGTATGGGCAAACGTAGAAATTTGGGCACGACAGATACTTACTGGAAACGAGATTGACAACATAGAGGACTATGTAGCCCCTATCAAGGAGAAAGAATTCTCTTTTGACTCGGAGCTGTTTGATCAAGAAGCAAAGAAATTTCGTGACAATGTCGTTGTATTCATAACGAATTGCAAAGTGACAGACGACGGCATAACTTTCGACGACCCAAAGTATAGCAATCTCCCCACTCCTGAAGATTCATATATTTATCTCGACTCAATCCTCGCCCACAGATGTATCCTAAGTAATGTAGACACTTTATTGCTGTACAATTTCGAAGAGAGGATTGACACAATCATTGCTAAGTACAAGTCTATCCAGCAGAAGGTTGAGAATGCATCCGACGACAAGAAGACCGAGATATTCCTCTCCGAAATGCAGAATGCAAAATCGTTCGATGACCAATGTGGAATTGTATTGGCTTGCTGCTTGAAAAACAAGAGTTTCTGCGGTGAGTGGACTGTCGAAGTACTCAAGCGACTTATGGATTCAGGACAGTATTCTCCATTGCTCGACCGTGTGTGGATAGTATGGCGTGCCTTCAGTCAGACAGAATTTTTCGGATTGTCTCGCGACTCCTACATGCCTAACGAGATGTACGAGAGCATGCGAGCAAAGGTGTTCATGACAGCAATCAACCATCTTGCCGACAAGAAGGATGACAAAAAGGATGTGGACACTTGCAAAGCAATGATTGCAAATCTTCTCGGTCACACATGCCTTATCCGCAACGGCTCGTTTGTTATGGGCAATGATGCTCCTATCCAAATCATGACATATTGCCCTGGCTTCTACGATTAAAATCTGCTTTTATCTCTATACTCCCAATCCCTCACAGAAGAATGTTTTGCACTCATCTTCGTGAGGGATTTTTGTGTTTATATATGATAAAAAGCATTACCTTAGTTGATTTTTTACTGAAACACACAATTGGAATGAAAATAAATCTGTAAATTTGCAAACCAAACAGTAACATAAACATCATAATCATGTTAATTCCAGAACTCTATAAAATATTTCTTGAGCACCCTGTCATCACAACCGATAGTCGTGATGTACCAGAAGGTTCAATATTCTTTGCTCTTAAAGGCGAAACTTTCGATGGCAATCAGTATGCAATCAAAGCACTCGAACTCGGTGCTTCATATGCAGTCGTTGATGACGAAGAGGTATACAACTCCTACCAGCAATCCAATGCGGATGCCCTCCCCCTTGGGGGGCAGGGGGGCCTTATCTTAGTTTCTGATGTTCTCCTCACTCTCCAACAACTTGCCAACCACCATCGCTGTCAACTCGGCACTACCATCGTTGGTGT
>DCIW01000268.1:5643-9432 GCA_002317225.1 Prevotellaceae bacterium UBA1716
GTTCTCAAGAAGAAGTATAACGTACTCTATACCCAAGGCAACTTCAACAACCATATCGGTGTGCCAAAAACTCTCCTCCAACTCACAAAAGAGCATCAGATAGCTGTGATTGAAATGGGAGCGAACCACCCTGGAGAAATCAAGACTCTTGTCCATATCGTTCAACCAGATTACGGAATCATAACAAATGTGGGTAAAGCTCACTTGCTCGGTTTCGGTTCGTTCGAAGGTGTCATCAAGACCAAAGGCGAACTCTACGATTATCTTCGTGAAGACAACGGTACTGTTTTCATAAACAATGACAACGAATATCTTAAAGGCATAGCCAACGATCTCCGTCTTATCCGTTATGGCCAGAAGGAAGATGCTAATCTTCTTGTGAAGGGTGAATTCGTGGAGTGCAATCCTTTCCTCAAGTTCCGTTGGAATACTCAGCCTTCCGCTTTCTCTCCAATGGAAGTGCAGACTCAACTCATTGGTTCGTACAATATTGATAATGCTCTTGCAGCAGCAACTATCGGTACTCTCTTTGCAGTTCCAGCACAGGATATTTGTGATGCACTTGCAGAGTATACACCTTCTAATAATCGTTCACAACTCACAGTCACAGCCGACAACCGACTTGTAGTCGATGCATACAATGCTAACCCTACAAGTATGCGTGCTGCTCTCGAGAACTTCCGTGTCATCAAGGATACGCACAAAATGTGTATCCTTGGAGCAATGCGTGAACTCGGTGATGCTTCTGATGCAGAGCATAAGGCTATTGTCGAACTCGTGAAGGATTGTGGCATCGAGACAGTTTGGTTCGTTGGTGAAGAATGGGGCGAAAGCATGACTCACAAGGACATAGAGGCAGTCAAGGCTTCCATTGCAGAAAACAAACCTACAGGTAAACTAATCCTCATCAAGGGTTCAAATTCCACAAAACTCATACAGGCAGTAGATTTACTTTAATTTGCAAATCCCATAATATAACATACATATATGAAAAAGTCAATCCTTTCAGTCCTCCTCATTCTTCTCGTTGTCATTTCATGCACCGAGCAGAAAACGTGTCAGTATAAATTCAATTGGGACTTCACCAATATGGTCGACCTCGGCTATTCTATCGACTCTGCCAATATCATTGTCAACGATAAAGTTTACCAATCAGTCAAAGGCCTCAAAGATAACCAACTCATCATCGAAGGAACTATCGACGAGCCATCCATTGCAACTGTCGAAGTATTTGTGACTCACGAAAACACTCCCGATTCATTTAATGTAAATATCATACTCGAAGAGGGCAATATCACTATCGATCCAGATGCGGGATGTGGAACAGGAGCACCTCTCAACGATGCTGTCCTCAATCTCTACAAGAACATTATGGAGGCGGCACAGAAGAAGAACGTGAAGTATGAGGATATCTGTAAAATCATAAGCGAATTTGTCAACGAACACAAGGACGATATCAGTTCGGTATTTATATTGGCAAATTCAGACTTTACATCTACAATGAGTGCAAGCGACCTAACAAAACTTGTCGGTACACTCTCCGACAACATGAAGGCACAACCCGCCATCAAGAAACTCAACGAGAAGATCGAACTCATGTCTCGCACAGCAGTAGGCAAGCAATTCGTTGATTTTGAAGCAGAATACGAAGGCAAAGTGCAGAAACTCTCCGACTATGTAGGTAAGGGGAAATACGCACTTGTCGACTTCTGGGCATCTTGGTGTGGGCCTTGCCGTGCAGAAATCCCAAATATTAAGAAGGTATATAAGAAGTATGGTGATAAGATAAATGTGGTCGGTGTAGCTTCATGGGACAAGCCTGAAGACACAAAAGCAGCCATCGAAGAACTCGGCATCAAGTACCCTCAAATCATGAACGCACAATCTGCGGGAACAGATGCTTACAGCATTGAAGGCATTCCGGAAATCATCCTCTTCACACCTGATGGAAGAATTCTCAAACGAGGTCTTCGCGAAGGCGAAATCATGAAAGCGGTTAAGGAAGTTATTAAGTAATAAAGGCATCCCTTAAAACCGATTCAACAAAAATAGTTATTCCGCATTCTCAACCAATCTCCTAATGCGTTCAGCCTTCTCCGTATCGCCCAATGCTTCGAAGCAACGGGCAGCGTAGAGGGCTTTGCTTTGCTTCTGAAGAGGAAGTGTCAGAGAATCGATATCTGTATAACCCTGAGTGCCAAGACGATATGACTTGCTTGCCTTACTGAAAGTGCGGTCAGCCTCATAGTCCTGACTGGCATGTTTCATCATGCGACCTTTGAGTTCGAAGGCACGGCCCAAGTAGAAATAGAAATCGTTGTCCTCAGCACCAGCCGCCTTCTTCTCACCGAGACTCTCAGGCAAGACAAGACATTCCTCCAACAAGGCAATAGCACGGGTGAGTTCATTGCGTGAGTCCTCATCATGAGTATCCACCTTATTAAATAGTCTGCGTGCAATCTCCACACGACACTTCTGGTACATAGGTGTCAGACGAATCACCCCATCTTCTGCTTTGCAAAACGTGTAGTGGTCCATCATAACTTTTGCCTCCTCGTATCGCCCATTTTCCACGAGCAACACGATATGGTCAATTACCAATTCGTCCAATTTAGGTGCGAGTTCAGGAGAGTGCTCATTGATAGCCTCACCTATTTCATTCAAATAATCTACTAACATAAACTCCTTATTTCATTAAGTAGGTGCATTCAATAATGTTGCAAAGATAAAACAAAAAATCAAGAAAAGCACACGAACCACATGAAAAAATAGCACTTAGCATAGTAAAATACCCACAAGCCAAACAAAATAGTGCTCACACCGCATAAAAGCGAAAGTTTTCCCCTTTTATTCGTTCAGTCTCATTTATTTTGACTACCTTTGCAGTCGTACATCAAAACTTATTAGCAAACTAAAATCATGCAGTTACTCCTCGTCATCCTCTCAGCACTCGCACCAGTAGCAGTGGCATTATGGTATATATTCAGAAAAGACAAAGTGCAACCAGAGCCAACCGGTTGGTTGATTAAAGCTTTCTGGTTTGGAATACTCTCTGCACTCCTCTCGTTCGTATTCTCAGTACCAGCCCAATCTTTGTTAGGATTTGATATCGACACATCTACATCCCCAACTCTCTACGAGGCATTTGCCGATGCATTCTTTTTGGCAGCAATACCCGAGGAGTTGGCAAAACTCATCATGCTATGGTGGCTGTTGCGCAAGAACCCTTTCTTCGACGAGAAATTTGATGGCATAGTGTATGCAGTCTTCATCGGAATGGGATTTGCGGGCATCGAAAATGTTCTCTATCTCATCCAAGGTCTTGACGACGGATCATGGATAGGCGTAGGAGTTGCAAGAGCATTGTTCTCCATCCCAGGTCATTTCCTCTTTGCTGTCCTGATGGGCTATTATTATAGCATTCACCATTTCGGCATCGACCGCAGTTTGGCAACTAAATCACTGATACTCATAGCCCCAATCCTTGCTCACGGCATATTCGATGGTATCCTCTTCAGCATGAAAATCAACGAATACGTTGCCGTTGCAGGCATGATTCTTTTCCTCGTTTTCTTCAACATACTTAGGAAGAAAGGCAAGCAAAGAATTGAACGTTTGATGAACCAATAACGATTCCCGTTTTTTAATCATCAGTTCAGTCAGGCCTCATAACCTCAAAGTTCAACCATAAAAAATCCCGTATAACCACCTGAGTTATACGGGATTTCTATTTTTGTTTATTGTTTGTTTATCAAACTTACTTCACCTCCTCTAATATAATCACAATTG
>DCIW01000026.1:0-472 GCA_002317225.1 Prevotellaceae bacterium UBA1716
GAATCGCCGAAGTCTGCCTTGAACTTCTCAACAAGTTCTTCCTGCCAGTGGCCGATTTCCTTCATGCGACCGAAGAAGAAGCGGAGAACTTCTGGCTCTTCAGTCCACTGGAGACCACCGATAAGTTCGCGATTGTCCCACAACCACTTAACACGGTCAGCAACATACTTGATCTGTGAGAGAGTGAATACACGACGTGGAACTGCAAGACGAAGGAGCTCAAGTTCTGCGAAACGCTCTGAACCGTCTGGTTCACGCTGCTCAGAAACTGTACCACGTTCCATACCACGAATACCAGAAATGATGTAAAGAGCAGTACCAACAGCTGCTGCAGGGTACTTGTCGTGTGGCATATCAGGAACGAAAGCACCAGCATTGAGGTGACATCCAAGACCACCAGGAGGGAGGATTACTGGTACACCGTAAGCATCGAGTTCCTTAGCGAGATAATCGATGAACATAGGACCGTGTG
>DCIW01000026.1:604-6201 GCA_002317225.1 Prevotellaceae bacterium UBA1716
GTCCACTTAGGATCCTTAGAGCAGATGATACCACCCTTAGAGAATGAAAGCTTACGAGCAGAGAAGTAGATGAGATCGAAGTGATCAGCAAGGAGATGATAGATATCCTTAACTTCCATGTACTTGCAGCGTGGCTCACGCATCTTCATGAAGTAGATATTGTCCTGAAGAAGAGAAGCATCAAGAACCGAAAGACAACCTGTCTCGTGACAGATATCAGTAACTGCGAGCATGTTCTCGAGAGATACTGGCTGACCACCGATAAGGTTTGTACCTGCCTCTACACGAACATAAGCTACATTCTCAGAACCGATTTCGCTGATACGCTGACGGAGAAGATCAAGGTCATAGTCGCCCTTGAATGGATCATCAGACTGTGGAATAAGACCCTTCTTCTGAACGAGTTCTTCAACTGTAGCACCACAACGAGTAGCATGAGCCTTAGTTGTAGTGAAGTGGAAGTTCATGAGAGCTACCTTACCAGGAGCACAGAATGCCTCAGCGAGGATATTTTCACAAGCACGACCCTGGTGAGCAGGAAGGATGTTCTCGCAACCGAACACTTCCTTAACTGCAGCCTTAACGCGGAGGAATGTCTCAGTTCCAGCATAAGCATCATCAGCACGCATCATTGCAGCGAACTGGAGGTCAGACATAGCGTTAACACCTGAGTCAGTAAGCATATCCATATAGATATCCTTGTTCTCGAGGAGGAATGTGTTGTTGCCTGCCTCTTGCATCTTGCGGAGACGTTCTTCAACTGGGAGAAGGTTCAACTTCTGAACCATACGCACTTTGTGCATTTCGAGTGGAACTTGGTTCTCACTCTTGTAGAATTTAACTGCCATTTTTTAGGTTTTTATAATTGTTATTTAAGAATTGCTAATTAAAAGTATTAGGAACACTAAAAATTTGTGTGCGGATGCAAATTTACATCTATAATTGTACTCAATATGGAACATTTTTCAAGTTTGTTCTACCAATTTCACTTTTTATGCATAAATATACCAATTTCCACTACCTTTATTACTGATTATCCAAAAAATCTTGGTAAATTTGCACATAAAGTTAAGTAAAAACGACTAACTAACAGTTAAAATGATAGTACAAGTAAAGGATTTAGACCAATTTAACGCATATTTCCATCAAAAGACATTACACCCGCTTATGAGTGTGGGTGATTTGTCGAAAGCAGACGTTTCGCTTTTCTCACCAACCGATTTCAATATGTATTGTGTGGTATTGATGGATGCAGACTTTGGCGAGTTGTTGAAAGGAGGCACTTGTGTTCGTTATAAGCCAGGCACTGTGTTCACGCTTCGACCAGGGCAAGTTGTGTCGATGAATCTTGATTCCGCGAAAAGACCAAAAGGTTGGATGCTTGCTTTCCGTCCCGAATTGCTCATTAAGACAGGACTTGGTCGTGACTTCTATATGTTCAATTACTTCAACCAAGATGTGTTTGAAGCCCTTGAACTATCTTCTTCCGAACGAAATGTGCTATTGAATTGTTTTGGTAATATCTTTGCCGAATTGCACGCTCCAGATGACAATTTGACTGGGCACATGCTTCGTCTTGGAATTGGTCATTTGCTTAGTTATTGCAAACGCTACTACGAAAGACAATTTGAGACTGAGATAAAGAACAACTCAAGCATTATCACTCGTCTGAGTGTGTTGCTTGATGATTATCTTTCGAGCGGAATGCCTGAGCAGAAAGGTCAACCAACCGTTGCTTGGTGTGCAGAGCAATTCCATTTGTCACCAAACTATTTCGGTGATGTGGTGAAGCGAGAACTCCACATGACTGCTCAAGAATATGTTCAGCAAAAGATAATCTCTGCAGCAAAGGTGATGCTTCGCGACCCTCGATTGTCGGTTTCTGAGATTGCAGAAACACTTGGATTCACTTACCCTAATCACTTCACTCGTCTTTTCCACAAGAAGGTGGAGATGTCTCCATCCGAATTTAGAAGGACTATAGGTTTATGAGTTATGAGTTGTGAGTTGTGAGATATGAACCCCGAAGGGCTCGACGTTAGTCAATTGTGAGATATGAAAGAATTTTTCCAGATAATGGGCAAGTATTTTGCCCGATACAAGAAATATATAGTAAGTGCGTTGGGAGTGAATGTGCTCTCATCTGTGCTCAACCTGTTTTCTTTTGCTACAATTATACCTATTTTGAATATATTGTTCCAAAAGGAAGAGAAGGCATACGAGTACATGCCGCTTTCGTGGGACAAGATTGATGACTTGAAGACTATCCTTCTCAATGATGTCAATTACTATGCACAACTGATGGTGGAGCAACATGGACCAGCCACCACAATGCTTCTGCTCGGTATAGTCCTTTCCATCGCTACCTTCTTCAAGACTGGAGCCTACTTTGGAGGTTCGGCTCTCTTGATGCCTCTCCGCACTGGAGTCATTCGCGATATCCGCAATGACATATATAATAAGGTGTTACGCCTTCCGCTTTCGTTCTTCAGCGAAGAGAAGAAGGGCGATATACTCACCCGTGTAAGTACCGATGTCAATGAGATTGATGCGAGTATAGGTGCTTCGCTCGATACCTTGATCAAGAATCCTATCCTTATCGTAGTGTATATGGGAATGCTCATAGCACTCAGTTGGCAACTCACCCTGTTCACCCTTCTTGTAGTGCCAATCCTTGCAGTTGCGATTGGTAAGATTGGTAAGTCGCTCAAGGCAAACAGCATCCTCCAGCAATCTAAGCTCTCAGATAGCATCAGCCAATTTGAGGAGACCCTTGGAGGACTTCGTATCATCAAGGCGTTCATTGCAGAGAAGAAGATGCAGGATCGTTTCGAGAAGGTCAACGAAGAATTTCGTGATATAGCCAACCGCGTGGCCATTCGTCAATCGGCAGCTCATCCGGTGAGCGAATTTCTTGGTACCGTGATGATTGTCATCGTATTATGGTTTGGTGGTTACCTCATCTTCTCGGGCAAGTCAAGTCTCGATGGCGGTGTGTTCATCTATTATCTCGTGATACTTTACAGCACACTCCAGCCATTGAAGGATATCTCCAAAGCAGGTTATTCGGTGCAGAAAGGACTTGCAAGCATGGAACGAATCAACAAGATTCTTGAGGCTGAAAACAATATCAAGGAGACTGCTAATCCTAAGCAAATCAACGAACTCCACAACTGCATCGAACTCAAGAATGTATCTTTCTCATACGATGCTTCGCGTGAGATTCTTCATCAGATATCCTTGAAGGTCAACAAAGGTGATACCATTGCTCTCGTTGGCCAATCGGGTTCGGGAAAGAGTACGCTTGTGGACCTTATCCCACGTTTCCATGATGTCTCATCCGGAGAGATTGATATCGATGGGCAAGATATCCGCACCCTCTCGCTCCATTCGCTTCGTGGACTTATCGGAAATGTGAATCAGGAGGCAATCCTCTTCAACGATACCATATTCAATAATATAGCGTTTGGAGTGGAAAATGCCACTCAAGAACAAGTGGAGGCGGCAGCGAAGATTGCCAATGCCCACGAATTCATCATGGAGATGGAACAAGGTTATCAGACCAATGTAGGTGATCGTGGAGGTCGCCTTTCGGGAGGTCAGCGCCAACGTATTTCCATTGCTCGAGCTATCCTCAAGAATCCTCCAATCCTTATCCTCGACGAAGCCACTTCAGCACTTGATACCGAAAGCGAACGACTCGTTCAAGATGCACTCGAAAAACTCATGAAGACTCGCACCACCATCGCCATCGCCCATCGCCTCTCCACTATCAAGAATGCTAATATCATCTATGTGCTTCACGAAGGCAAGATAGTGGAACAAGGTACGCATGAACAGCTCATTGCACAAGGTGGTTATTATAAGAAGTTGAACGATATGCAGAGTTTGTAAATAGTTTGAGGTTCTGCTTTAGGCATACTTCTTGTTGTTAGGTAAGGTTGCAGAGCAAAAACAGCACTCTCCACGAACAGAAAGCCAAGGCAATTCTACAAACTTTATACGAAAATGTTGCTAATCGGTAATTTTTTCTTATCTTTGCAAATTGAAAATACTGGTTCTTCAGAGATTTGTGTGAAAGATGCGCTTCGCGCCAATGGAAAAAACACAAAAGAAACAATAAAAACATAAAAAAACAATTGACTACGTCGGGCTAAAAGTTCCATTGTTGGTTTTTTCTTGTTTTTGTTCTGTTTATTGAAGGTTTTTCTTACATGGCCCGAAGGGCACAAATCATCATTCAAACTAAATCCCGAATTACCAAAATACTTAAAACTCATAATGGAAGAACAGAATCTTAATACACCACAACCTCAGAACTATGATGATGGCAATATCATCACCCTCACAGGTGTTGAGCATATCCGCCTTCGTCCAGGTATGTATATCGGACGACTCGGAGATGGTTCGCATGCTGAAGATGGTATCTATGTGCTCCTCAAGGAAGTAATCGACAACTCTATCGATGAGTTCAAGATGAAGGCCGGCAAACGCATCGAGGTGGAGATTACCGACAACCTCTGCGTGTCAGTTCGCGACTATGGTCGAGGCATTCCTCAGGGAAAGATGATCGAGGCGGTGTCTATTCTCAATACCGGTGGTAAGTACGACTCCAAGGCATTCCAGAAGTCTATCGGTTTGAACGGAGTTGGTACTAAGGCGGTCAATGCCCTCTCTTCACGATTCGAAGTTCGTTCTTATCGTGATGGAGTGGTGCGTATTGCCAAGTTTGAGAAGGGAAAGCTTGTTGATGACCAAACTATGGATACTGAAGAAGAAAACGGTACATACGTCTTCTTCGAACCAGACAATTCGCTCTTCCTCAACTATAAATATCGCAATGAGTTTGTGGAGACAATGCTCCGCAACTATACATACCTCAACACAGGACTCGAAATCTATCACAATGGTCGTCGAATCGTGAGCCGTAATGGTCTTAAGGACCTTCTCGTAGATACGATGGACACTACTCCGCTCTATGATATCATCCATCTCAAGGGCGATGACATCGAGATAGCATTCACCCATACCAATCAGCAGTATGGTGAGGAGTATCACTCATTCGTAAATGGTCAGCACACCATCCAGGGAGGTACTCATCAGAGTGCTTTCAAGGAGCATATTGCACGCACCATCAAGGAGTTCTTCTCCAAAAATTATGAATATGGAGATATCCGTTCGGGAATCGTTGCTGCTATTGCAATCAATGTGCAGGAACCACAATTCGAGTCTCAGACCAAAATCAAACTCGGTTCGCTCACTATGGAACCAAATGGTGGTGTGAGTGTAAACAAGTTTGTGGGCGATTTCATCAAGACCGAAGTGGACAACTACCTTCATAAGAACCTCGATGTAGCCGAAATCATCGAGTCGAAGGTTAAGGATAATGAGCGTGACCGTAAGGCAATTGCTGGTGTCACAAAACTTGCTCGAGAACGTGCCAAGAAGGCTAACCTCCACAATCGCAAACTCCGTGATTGTCGCATCCACCTCAACGATGCCAAGGGCGACCGCAAGGAAGAATCATGCATCTTCATTACCGAGGGTGACTCTGCATCAGGAAGCATCACCAAGAGTCGCGATGTGAACACACAGGC
>DCIW01000026.1:6341-16664 GCA_002317225.1 Prevotellaceae bacterium UBA1716
AAGGTAATCGTAGCAACCGATGCCGATGTGGACGGAATGCATATCCGCCTCTTGATGATTACCTTCTTCCTGCAGTTCTTCCCCGAACTTATCCGTAAGGGGCATGTGCATATCCTTCAGACTCCGCTCTTCCGAGTTCGCCAACGTCGCAAACGTATCAAGAAGGAGGCAATGGCAACCCTTCAGCAGAAGTATCCTGTAGCGGCATCATCTAAGGGCGACTTCGTCACTCTCTATTGCTACACAGAGGAGGAACGCATCGAGGCAATCAACCTCCTTTCTCCTGATCCAGAAATCACCCGATTCAAAGGTCTTGGCGAAATCTCACCTGATGAGTTCAAGAACTTTATCAGCGAAGATATGCGCCTCGAGGAGGTTACTCTCAAGAAGACCGACAAGGTCAAGGAACTCCTCGAATACTACATGGGCAAGAACACCATGGAACGCCAGAACTTTATTATCAACAACCTCGTCATCGAGGAAGATCGTACCGAAGAAGAATGAAAACCGCCCTTTTCCCTGGCTCCTTCGACCCCTTCACACGTGGTCATCAGTCCATCGTGGATCGAACCGTAGCAACCATTGCCGACCGTGTGATAATCGCTATTGGAGTCAATTGCAATAAGAAATATACCGAATCGGTTGAGACCCGCATCGAGAAACTCAACCAACTCTATGCTGATAACCCAAAGGTGGAGGTCGTGTCTTACGAGGGCCTTACCATCGATTGTGCCACAAATGTAGGTGCCGACTTCATCGTGCGTGGAATCCGATGTGTGAAGGACTTCGAATACGAACGTGATATAGCCGAGGTGAATCGCCGCCTCACGGGTATTGAGACGGTATTTCTCTTTACCGAACCCGAACTTGCACATATCAGCAGCACTATTGCTCGCGAACTCAAATCATACAACAAAGACATAACAGACTATCTCCCAAAATGAAAAAATATATTCTATCCCTGACCCTCATCTTCGCTTTTTGTAGTTCCCTCTTCGCTCAGGAGAAGATTGATGACGTACAGATTCGCAAACTCCTCATCACAGAGTCTGCCATCCTCAACCTCTATGTTGACACTGTTGACCAAAAGAAGTTGACCGAAGATGCTATCAGGGGCATTCTCGAAAAACTCGACCCCCACTCTTCCTACACTCCAGCCAAGGATGTGCAGTCGTTAACAGAGAATCTCAATGGTTCGTTCGAAGGTATCGGTGTTCAGTATAATATGAACGAGGACACTCTCGTGGTCATCCAGCCTGTCACCAATGGTCCTTCGGAAAAGGTGGGCATCATTGCGGGTGATAAGATAGTTACCGTAAACGATACATCCATTGCGGGTGTCAAGATGACAAAGGAGGAGATTATGCGTCGCCTCCGTGGTCCTAAGGGCACCAAGGTCAATCTCGGCATCATCCGCCAGGGTGTGAAGGGCATTCAGAAGTTTGTGGTCACTCGCGACAAGATTCCTGTTTACACCCTCGATGCATACTATATGATTGATGACCATACGGGTTACATCAAACTCAGCAGTTTTGGTCAGACCACTCGTGATGAGTTTGTTACTGCTGCCAACGAACTTATCGGTCTTGGAATGAAGGACCTTGTAGTCGACCTCCAAGGCAATGGTGGCGGCTATTTGCAGGCAGCGGTAGCGATGGCTGATGAGTTTCTCGATGCAGGCGAGATGATAGTATATACCGATGGTCGCACAACGGGTCGTCACGATTATCGTGCCACAAAGCAGAAGATGCCTTTCGGCAAGGTTGTCGTACTTGTAGATGGTTACACAGCGAGTGCGGCAGAGATTCTTTCGGGAGCAATCCAGGACAACGACCGAGGCATCATCGTAGGTCGTCGCACCTTTGCCAAAGGTCTCGTTCAGCGTCCTATCGACCTTCCTGATGGTTCGATGATTCGTCTTACCGTGGCACATTATTATAGTCCTGTGGGCCGTTGTTTCCAGAAACCTTACACTAAGGGCGACAAGAAGAAGTATGACAATGATATGCTCGAACGCCTCAATAGTGGTGAACTCCTTTCGGCCGACTCCATCCATTTCCCCGACTCGCTCAAGTACACCACCAAGGGTGGTCGTATAGTTTACGGAGGTGGTGGTATCATGCCCGACGAATATGTGCCACTCGACACAACTCAGTACACACGTTTCCATCGCGAACTCTCAGCCAAGAGTTGTATCATTCAGACCACTCTCAAGTATCTTGACAAGCATCGCAAGCAACTCGTGAAGGATTACGATGTAAGCAGTTTCCGTAAGCAACTCTCACTCAAGCAGGAGGGCAAGAAGTACGATGCTACCATCCTCAACTACAACGAGGGATTCCTCCGTTTCAAGGACTCGTTCGAGGTGCCACAGGAGATGCTCGACATCCTCCTTGAGCGTGCCAAGGAAGCCAAGATCACCTATACCGACTCCATCTATCAGGCATCTCTCCCAATGCTCCGCATCCAACTCAAGGCCCTCCTTGCCCGCGACATTTGGGACATGTCCGAGTACTACCGCATCATCAACCCCATCAACGAAATCTACGCAAAGGGTCTCGAAGTGTTGAAGAAGGAAGACTAAATTTTAATGACCGACGCTCTTTAGAGAAATTTTCTTCAATGTGACTTCAATATTTCCTTAAAATCATTTCAAGAGCGAAGCGACAAACCACATTTCAAGAGCGAAGCGACTCACATGTCTCACGAAGTGACCCATTATTATTTTTGGATGCTCTTCGAGCAGACATGATAAGACTCCACGAGTCTGAAATGTAGATAAGCCTACGGCTCGAAATGAAATTTCAGAAATATAAATAAATATTGCTGTTCGGTAAACTTTATCTCCCACAGAGCCACAGAGCTATAACCCCAAAGGGGTGGTATTGTACAGGGCAGGGTGAAAACCCTGTTATTAAAACGGTATAACCTGTTCAAAGCCCCATCGGGGCGACAGTAATAATGCCACCCCGTTGGGGTTGCCTAACGAGATTACGCTTATATATAACAGGGTTCACACCCTGCCCTATATAGTTTCCCCCCGTTGGGGGTATACCAGAGTAGTTACTAAAAGTTTTCCCATCAGTTAAGGGAAATAAGAAAAAGAAATGGGCTTAAGACCAAACTATAGTGAATAGGTAAGCATTCCCATCCGGATGAGATATCTGCCTGACTTGTCCCTCCCTCTAAGCAGGGGGAGTTGGAGAGGGTCTTTGGTTCTCCTCCCCTAAAGCAAGCAGGGCTCGAAACTAATCGGGCCCTGCTTTGTTATTATCGTATGTTACTGGAGATTATTCATCCCATGCCATATCATCATCGTTATAGTCAGCAAAATTGATGATACGCTTAGAGTAAGATTCATCAGTTGAAGAGTAATCGTCACCCAATATTGAATTGGTTGATACACCACCCATGTTAGAAACATCAGAAGTATTTCCCATCAATTCTTCGCCTTCCATTTCCATGAGGTCGATATTTGGCTTTATATACTTTTTCATATCTATATCAATTTAATTATTTAACAAAATATTTCTTACCATTCTTGATGTACATACCCTTAGTGATAGTGTTTACACGCTGACCATTGAGGTTGTAGATAGCATCATTAGCATTGTTCTCGATTGCAGGAGCAGAGATAGAAGTTGCATTATCACCGAACCAGAAGCTCTGTGCCTTAACACTTGCGGCCTTAGGAACTGCGAGGTAAGCCTTGTTGGCACCGAGGTCGAAGGCAGCACCATTCTCAGCACCCCACCAGAAACCAATCTGTGTGCCGTTGTGCATGGTCAGGCGGTAGTAGAGGCTGTTAGCATCTGCTTCAGCCATCTGTGCAGCAGTGATACCAGCACCGGTAGGACGGAGGAGGTTGCAGTCGTCTTCACCATCTAAGAGAGGGCTGGCGGTTGCTTCAGGACCACTTATGATATCACCTTCAACTACCTCAAAGTACTTCGTGCCAGCAGTAGCAGAAGATATCAGCAGACCTCTACCTGCTGCAACAACATCACCTGTCTGGTAGCTTGCTACCTTGAGCTTGTCATTCTCCAATCCCACCTCTGAAACAGTAACATCAGCAGGAACCTTGACCAACTCAGAAGTACTGAAGGTAGAGTAGTAGGTCTTCACACCAGTCTCCTTATTAGTGTCATAGCACTTGTCGCTGATGGTTGCTTCAACACGCTGAGGAACTGTTGTGCAGTAGTTTGAGTAGGTGGTAGAACCGTATGTGATAATCAACTTGTCAAAAGCAAGTGCACCAGAGTTTGAACGAATACCTACATAGTCATACTCATCATTGAATACAACAGCGGTCGTAATGCCTTCTCCGTTTGTATTATAGTTCATCGAACCAACAAGTGTGCCTGCAGTAGCGTCAGCATAGAGATTTGAAGCAGCAGTATAAGCCGTATTTGAACCATAAACATCAATCTGACGATTGGTTGTTGTTCCTGTGGTATTCCAAGCAGAAATCTCAACCTTTGTAATCTTACCGCCAGATGTAGTGCTTACGATACCACTATTATTGTTTTTTGCACGAAGAACAATTCCACCATCATTTGTTGCTCCTGTATTACCGGCATAGACAGCACTTGAAGTCTTTGATAAATCAGAGAAATCTGCGTAAATAAAGGTTGTATTATTATTCTCATCATACGAACCGTTCAAATCGTCTGCAGTAATCTCATCTACTACGGCAGAGCCTTCAACATTTGCATACACAGCATAGTATGTGATACTCTCTGTTCCCATCTTGGCTGATGTCACGAGTGTAGGTTCATCGTTGGTTGTGCCATCAATCTCAGTTGTTGTCCAACCTACGAACTTCATACCACTGACGTCTTCGGGATTAGTAGTAGGGAAGATGATATCCTCGCCCTCGTAATAAGATGCAACGGAGCCGACCTGATCGGTTTGTGCCCAGAACGCCACATCGTACTTTGTATCCACCATAAAGGTTGCCGATACAGTTACATTGCTTGCAGGCATGGTGAATGAAGCACGGTTTTTATTCTCTGGGTCAACGGTTACATTTACTGTGCTCTCGTCAGCCTTCTTCACGGTGATAGCCTTCAGGTGGTAGTGAGTATCAGGAGTAACTGTTACCCAAACCTTAGAGCCCTTAGATGTGGCAGTGATGTCGTTGCCGTCACCATCCTTGATTGATGTGATTGTACCATCCTCCGGAGTAGTTGTAGCAATGGTGAACTGCTGAACGAACTGTGCTGTGATGGTCACAGCCTTTGCTGGCATAGTGAAGGTGTAGTTGTCACCACTCTTGCTAACCTTTACCTCAGTATCGTCAGCATCCTTAACTACGAAAGGAGTAGAGTGCAGCTTGTAGCCCTCGCTTGCAACAGAGGTAAGGGTAATCACCTTCTCTGCGCGAGACTGGTAGGTAGTACCAGCGTCTGGTACGATATCCTCCTCGCCATCACCTATCTTAACAGAGTAGATACCACCTGTTGCAGCACTTGCTGTGATGGTGTATGTTGGGATAGCGTTAACGGTGATGTTGTAGTTATCCTGGCAGTTCTGACCCTTCCAAGAAGCAGAAACCTGTACCTGAGTAGTACCAACGGTCAGAGGATCCTTTGAATAGTTGATAGTTGCCTTAGAGGTAACATCCTCCTTCTCTGCCTGACCTTCGTAAGAAGCAAGAACAGTAATACCAGCAGGATCAAATGTCTCCTCCTCGGTGTAAACGGTCTTGGTGAGAGAACCACCGAACTCGATAGATGTAGGAGTCTTTATCACGGAACTATAGTACTTTGTTCCGCTTTGTGTCTTTGTCAATGTATGAGTCGTAGCATATGCCTTAAAATAGTTACTTCCATAACCTATATAACGTGTGTTCTGGACCGTAGAACGGAATTTAATTGTAGTTTCGTTATCTGTTATTGTCCACAAGTTAGTAGGTGTAGAAGAACTCACTTCAAGCAATGTACTACCACTTGTTTTATGAAAAATATATGTTTTTACATTATTCTTCTCTGAATAAAGATAGCCATCGCCCCAGAAGAACTCTGTAGCCTCAGATACATCTGTTGTTGCACTTGCATCAGACTTCATATAGTATGTTGTACCACTGCTTGTCTCAGAAAGCAAGTAACCACCATTACCGCCCTCAGAGATTTCGTAAACAGCATAAAGCGTAACATCTTCTGTTGGAGTATATGTAGTACCTGTCAGGATTGTTGGTTTGGTCTCAGTCTTTTCTGTTATCTTAGTTGTTGCCCAACCTGCGAACTTACATCCTTCAATACTAATAGTAGGAGTTGGCAGAGTCACGCTTGCGCCCTTTGAAGCTTGTGTGGCAGAAGGTGTTGTGCAAGAACCTGAACCGGCATCAAATGTAACAGTATAGAGAGTGACAGCATTTACTGTAACAGCCACTGCATTTGATGTAGCAGAGCCCTTAGAGTTGGTCGCTACACAGTAGTAGTAAGTTGTTCCTGTATTTGATGTGCTTGGAGTGTATGATGCACTTGTTGCACCGGAGATCTCAGAACCACTCTCGTTGCTATTAGTGGTGTTGCTGTACCACTTATAGGTTGGAGTTGGATTGCCCGAAGCAGCAACAGTCAATGCTGTAGCAGCATCGCCTTGGTCGTATGTAGCACCTGTTGGTTGAGTGGTGATTGATGGAGCGGATAGTTCTGTAGAGCCAGTCTCAAGAATAATCTCACTTACATACGCACGTTTCGCAGAAGTGGTAATCTTAATACTTGAAACTGTGGTGGGATTACCAAAAGTGTGAGTATAATCTGTTCCTGGAGTAATGCCGGTCTTCAAAGATGTTGAACCGCTATAAAGAGTTAATGTACCTGTGTCAGAACTGTATTTTGCGGACTTAACAGTGATTTTTGTAATATTGCTCTGATATGTGGTAGCAATATTAAATTCCAAGGTACCTGTACCACCATTTGATCCAAGCTTTACACCAGATTTTGATGCATAATAAGCCTTTGAACAAGAAAAAGTAAAACCAGACACATAATCAGCACCAGAAGAAATTACAGTACTTGTTTTTGTTGATGTACCAATTTCGGTAGAGCCATCAGAGGTGTTAGTTTTAAACGTAATGGTATACGTCTCTCCCCACGCATTTCCGACCATCGCCAGGAGGAACATTAGCGATAGAAGTCTCCTAATGGAGTATCGTTGTAAAATTTGTTTCATAATGTAATAGTTTTAAAATGAGTTATTGGTTTTGTGATTAATGTTTAACGTTTAATAGTTATTTCAACAGTTTCCTGTCGTTGGCTCCTGTTTCCAGTATATTCATCTGATGGATGGCAATCTGGTTAAGTTTTATCAGCCTTTCACTTTGTGGAATGCCATCGTTGATGAATACTGCATTGAGATTTTCCATATTCGAGAGGCAGATGAGTTCGTTGATGCTGGCATAGTCTCGGATATTACCTTTCTTGTCGGGATTGGCATCCCGCCATTCCTTGGCGGTGATCCCAAACATCGCCACATTCAGAACATCAGCCTCTTCTGCATAGATCAGGGACTTATGATAGTCGTCAATCTCCTCCGGTATGATATTGGCCTTGATAGCATCAGTATGAATGCGATAGTTTATCTTAGAGAGTTCACGTTTGGCAGTCCATCCTATGAGTTTCTGCTCATCCTCCTTCAAACGCTGAAATTCCATGACGAGATAAAGCTTGAATTCTACCGATATCCAACTTGAAAATTCAAACGCAATGTCTTTGTGTGCATATGTGCCACCATATCTGCCTGAAACAGATTTCAAACCGATTGCATTTGTTGCCTCTACCCATCGCGTAGGGGATAACGTAAAGGCATTCAAACCAGATTCTTTTCTAAACCCCTCGAATTCGAGGGGGTTAAAACTTGGATTATATAACGTTTCCCAAATGCCTAAAAACTCAATGGTATTGCGGTTTCTCATCCAATTGGCGATAACACCATTAGGATCTATTGGATTCTTCTGCTTTGCAATATCAGTGATGCAGATAAAATCTGCTCCATTTACATTGAGTGTTTTTATTGCTTGGTCCTTTACAATTAACTTTGCCATCTGGTTATATGTTGATATGAGAACAAAATTACGCATTTCCAACCATCGCCAGGAGGAACACCAGCGATAGAAGTCTCCTGAAGGAGCATCGTTGTAAAATTTGTTTCATAATGTAATAGTTTTAAAATGAGTTATTGGTTTTATGATTTGTTATTTGTTTTCCGAGACGTTCACGAGCATAATGAGGCGATTGTGACTCCAACTCAATTTGACACACAGTGTGTAGCAAATCTCATAATCGGTATATGTAAGATAGAATTGGCGCATCATTCTGAGGTTGGAATACGAGAAACCATTACCAAACTCTGAGGTCAGTTCCTTTGAGAGGTTCTTCAAGACAGCCTCACCGTATGCAGCACGATCAGCACCGTTCTGCTCTTCCAAAACAATACGCTTGCCTATCAGCCAGTAGGCTACAACCATCATCTGGTTGACTACCCTGGCAGTAGCACCACGTGCCTCAGACAGAATGGTTCTAATATCTGAGACTATATTGTTGCTTTGTGGTATTGCCTGAAGTTTCTCAATCTCGGTCATTTTTGTAGAATACTGTTCGATTAGGTTTTGTAAATTAGGGCAGTAAGGTAAGCAACCCTTAAATCCATTTATACATGCGCAAATTTACACATAATATGTGATGTATGCAAGAAAATAAGGAAAAAAAAGGAATATATGGGATGATTTTTGTCAAAAGGGGCATTTTTTGGGGGAGTGGAGAGCAGATTGCGGAATAGAAGATTAATCGCATACTATGTAATGCATGATGAATGTGACAAAGTGAGGCATTTCGTCAATACAAAAACACTTAATAGTTTTGCGTAAAACTATTAAGTGTTTTGCTTAAAAGACTTAATAGATTTTGGCAAATCATTTAAGTGATTTGGACAGGTGGAAAACTTTCTCAAATTAATTCTTGGACGATACGAATAATCAATTTAGTATTGATTATGTGGTATCGGGGTGCAGTGCTCGGGTTGAGACCACACATTCCTATGCAGCCTCTATCCTCCTGTATCCATCGCAATCATCCTCAGCATAACATTGCCGGCAATCATGCGCCAACGTTTGGTATCATGGGGGATGGGGGTGTAGTGCTGGGATTTCTCTTGAGCCTTTCGCTCCAGTTCTTGGTCGGTGAGACGGATGAGGTCGGGGTGGTTGTAGTTTTCGGGGTTGGGGGCTAAGAGCATGAGTCGGCCTTCGCCACATATCTTATGGTATATGCCGTTGGGATGGAAGTAGCGGGCGGTTTCGGTGTTCTCTGCAGGAAAGCCATCAAGCAGCATGACGACCAATGGGTAGCCATTGCCTCTTATGGCTTTAGCAACTGCTTTCTCGCCCTCGTTTATGGCGGCGGTATAGGTGACAGTTCCTCGTTCTGCCTTGTAAAGCGCACGGCCCACTTCGGCCTCTATCTGCTCTTCGGTAAGCGATCGTGACAATGCAATCACTTGGCGGTCGGGATAGGACAGAAGTCGTTCCTTGCCCATCCCATCGAAATGGAGATTGGCAAGTTGGATGTTTCTTCGTATGATGTAGAGGTCGGGATTTTGTTGTTTTATCCATGCGTTGTCGGGGTTGGCATGGACATAGTTTATCATGCTTTTCAGTTGGCCCTTATGCGAAAGGGTGCGAATGTAGGGGATGTCGAGGATATGACCATCGGTCTCTTGCCAGATGCCGAGTTCTATCGCCTTCTTCTTGATGCCTATGCGGAAGCCATTGCCTATTTGGCGGATGGTGCGGTCGATGTCCTTGGTGATCCATATCACGGTGTGGAAATGGTCGGGCATTATCTGCTTGGCACAGACCTTGATGCCATCGATGCGGGTGTGGAGGTCGCGGAGCTCATGGGATATGGCAAGGCCTAAGGGGGTGAGTTCAATAGCTGCCAGTTCAGATGTGCACATAGCCGGCCCCTTCTCGTCGTTATTGGAGAAACGTTCAACGTTTCTCGTATACCAACGGGAAGCGGTGAGGGGCTGGAGGGTGCCGAGCAGCTTGTGCCTGCCTGATACTACGAAGGTAAGGAAATAGATGCCTTGGCCTTTCCAGATGCTATCATGCTCTTTCCATTTGAATGCCATATAGCAGGGATTTTGTTTGAGTGCAAAAGTACGATATTCTTTCCACTTCTCCAAATACTATCCCAAAATCTTTCACAATAATAGTTGTCGACCATAGTTAATGGGAGTCAGCTGATGTATGCCATCGTCAATAGAGTCAATAATTTTACAACAAATGTCACAAATTTGTCACAAATGTCACAAATG
>DCIW01000027.1 GCA_002317225.1 Prevotellaceae bacterium UBA1716
CCTAACTCTCCTGACCGACTTGGATGGGAAAGCGGTGGTCAGACTCTCGTGGATGGTGCTTACGTGGTCGAAGGTCTTTATCGTGGTTACGACTCGCTCTGGGTGCCACTTCCAAAAGAAACTAAGGATCTCTACATCAAGGAAATCAAGGGATTGCGTCGTTACGACCCTCCTTACACTAATTGGTTCCTCTTTGTTGGAATGGAAGAGAGTTTCCTTATGTATGTGGGTGCTGATGCTGATCCATTCCGCATCAAGACTGCTATGTCGAAGGTAGAGGAATGGTATATCGGTGATGGTATCTATAGCGATGGGCCTTCATTCGCATTCGACTATTATAACTCATACGTTATCCAACCAATGTATCTTGAGTGTCTAGAGATGATCAGTGCGCGACAGGGTGGCAATAGTTACCTTATCCGTGCTAAGGATCAGAAGCGTAATTCGGCCAACAACCGTGTGAAGGAAGTTCGTAAGCGTATGCAGAAGTGGTCGGTTATCCTTGAACGATTCATTTCTCCAGAAGGAACATTCCCTGTTGTGGGACGAAGCATCCCTTACCGAATGGCAACTCTCCAACCACTTGCACAACTCGCTTGGCGCAAGCAACTCCCACAGGAACTCCACGAAGGTCAGGTACGCTCTGCTTTGACTGCTGTTGCTAACCGTATGTTCTACGGACAGGTTGAGAACCCATCGAAGAAGGCTTCTCCACTCTCAAAGAACTATAACGAAGGTGGTTTCCTCACAATCGGTTTCGTAGGTCCTCATCCTAATGTAGCCGATTGGTACACAAATAATGGTTCGCTTTATATGACCTCTCTTGCTTTCATGGCTCTCGGACTCCCAGAGACAGACTCATTCTGGACTGCTCCTGCAGAAAAGTGGACAAGCAAGAAGGCTTGGGAAGGCGATGATTTCCCTAAGGATCATAAGTGGGATATCAATAAGGAAATCCTTTATTGGGAATAATATTGTAGAAAGATAAAACTAAATGTAAAAAGGTTGGCACCATTTGAGTGTCAACCTTTTTTATATTGGTGTCCGGTAAAATTTATCTCACGCAGAGCCGCAGAGCTATAACCCCAAAGGGGTGGTATTGTACAGGGCAGGGTGAAAACCCTGTTATTAAAACGGTATAACCTGTTCAAAGCCCCATCGGGGCGACAGTAATAATGCCACCCCGTTGGGGTTGCCTAACGAGATTACGCTTATATATAACAGGGTTCACACCCTGCCCTATATAGTTTTCCCCCCGTTGGGGGTATACCAGAGTAGTTACTAAAAGTTTTCCCATCAGTTAAGGGAAATAAAAAAAGAAGAAACTACAAGTTCCAATCTGCTGGTTTACATTCCTTTTCAATCCTATTCTCGAGTTCGTCATCAAGTTTTGGGAAGAAGTCGAAACCGGTAACTTTTTCAACCTTGTCGACACTGACCGCATACGAACGGAGATCTCTGCGAGTGCCATCATTAGGGAAAATGAAACCAATGGCACGAGGTTTCTTGCCCATCTTCAACACTACCTTAAAGAAACGGTCAGGAACAGACACCTGGATGTCACGATTACGCTTGCCGATGGTCTTTGGCTCCTTCGAATCAAAGATAGGACCGCAACAGATGTAAATCTCGCCATAGTTGCGAGCCCAATAGCGGCAAAGACCTTCGAGTTCGTTCCAGTCGCCTTCGTTGAGGTCGTGACGCTGAGGACATACGTTGGTCATGTTGAACGACTCAAGCATAGCCTGCTTAGAGTTCTTGTTGTCGCCTGCCGGGCACATGTGGCCTCGGTCGTAACCCGAACCAGAATAGTCGTGGGTATTGACCTGCATAGGTTCGAGAAGGGCTCCATCAGGGATGAAGTCGTCGGGACGCTGCTCTTCGCCTCGTGTGCGGTCCTTGGTGAGGTGCCAACAGACGTAGTTAGGACAATAGGTGGTAGTGTTGTAGGAGATGGTGAACTGTGATTTCATCAGTATCACTTCGCTTGCCCCTACAATTTCTGCAGGCATTTCGAGTTCTTCGTATGTCTGCTGAGAGAGACCTTCGTTCGGAGCATCGGTATTCATGAATTCCGCACGCTCTTCAGGAGTCATTCCAGCTGTTTCTGTATCGCCTTCTTGGTCGGAAGGTTGGAAGGAGAAGGTGGTCGGAGTTGTGTCCTCTGATGTCTCTTCGGCTGTCTTTGCTCCTTGTTTGCATGAGTTCAATGTGAACAAAAAAGAACTCGCAAGCAAAATATAATAGTATTTCTTCATAATTAAAAAAAATATTCGACCTGTATAGTTAAATCTTAAGTTTTATTTTTAACGTGAATTTACCGTAAATTATACGTAAATTGACTTCGTCGAGCTAAAAGGTTCGAGACGTAAATAATAATTTTCGATTAAATTTACGTTAGCGAAGCCTATCATCTCGTACAGTTCAAGATTATTTCACATAAGTATTCATGAGTTCCTTTGCGTTCTCATCGCCGAGATCAATGGCTTTCTGAAGGTCGGCACGAGCAGCAGTCATGTTTTTCTTCTGAACGTAAGCATAACCACGGAGGCGGTAGGCATCAACGAGCTGATCGCTGAGTTGAAGCACCTTGGTGCATGTCTCGATAGCCTCATCTGTCATACCCACACGGAGACACATACCTGCCTTCTCGATGTAGTAGAGCGGCTTGTTTGGGGCAATGTTGATAGCACTGTTGAGGTCGTCGAGTGCCTGCTGAAACATGCGACCTTCCACTTCGAGTTGCGAACGGTCGTAGTAGAAGATATCCGACACCTGCGAATTCATGAGGAAAGCGTACTGGTTGTAGTCCTTCACAGCAGGGCGATACTGCTTGTTTGCCTTATAGAGCTGACCGCGACGCAATACAAAACTGGCAGCATCAGCAGGCATTGGTTCGCCAAACATAGCGATGGCACTATCAAGATCGGCAATGATGGTCGATACGCTGTCACCTCGTGCCTCCTTGGCAAGACTGATGGCATAGAGATATGATGGGTTTTTGCCTTCGCCCTGGTTGAGGTCCTCGTAGAGTGAAATGGCACCGTCGTAGTCCTTCTTACCCATGAGAATCTGTGCCTTGAGGATTTTTGCCTTGGTGATATTCACCTTCGATTCGTCGCGGTTCTGTGCTGTTTCGAGGTCGAGGGATTTGTTCACAAACTCGAGGGCTGCATCGTATGTCCACTTTGGATAGTCAGGTTCAGGCATGTATGTCACCTTATTATATATAGCCTGTGCATAGGTCATGTTGGCAACTGCCTTATCCGAAGAGAGCGACATGTGCTTATCAAGATCGGCCTTTGCTTCGTCGAATCGCTGAAGGTCGGTGAGCACTGTGGCACGACGGCTATAAGCCTCAGCACAATCAGGGAAAGTATTTACAAAGCGGTTGAGAATTGGGAGATACTCTTCGTTGGTTGCTGTGCGTGACTTGAAGTAAGTATATACGAGGGTTTCTTCCTGTGTGTCAGGGATACCTTTCTCGATGTTGATGCTTGCGAGTGCTATCTGTGCTGAGCGAGATTGGATGGCTGAGATGTTGAGTTCGTCACGGAAACGGATATCGAGTGCATAACTGCGACGATTGGCTCCTGTGCCGAGAGCAGACTGGGCAAGTCCGATGAGTTCGCCAGCCTCGTTGAAGACAGGTCCACCTACATACTCATCTCCCATATCCGAAGAGAGACTATAGTAGCCATACTTACTATTGATGGAGTCGAGGCCCTCGATGGTGCCTTGTGGACAGGTAGATATTTTGCCCTTCTGATAGTTGAGGGCATAAACTGTGGTACCTATGCTCTGTATCTGCTGGGTTGGGGTGAGGTATTCCTTGTTCTTGGCGTTGACCTTGAAACGCACTACCGAATAGGTGTCGTCGGCTCCTTGGATGCAATCAACATCATACTGCTTGCCTGAGGCATCAATAACGATAGCCTTGTATGCTCCCTTGAAGAGGGCGAGGTCGGCGATTGCATCACCGTTCTGACCTACGAAAAAGGCGGTTCCAGACTTCATCAAGGTGCCGCTATTGTCATAGGTGTTGAGTGAGAGGATTGCCTTTTGGGCCTTGGATGCAAACTTTGGGGCACTCTGGGAGAATGCGACAAGGGAGAATGCGATAGAGAATAATGTAAGTAGATATCTTTTCATTTTTTATAAGTTTTATTTGGTATTACAGGATATAGTATGAATTGTTTTTATGCCCTTCGGGCCAATTAGAAAAACCTTCAATGTTTTTTCTACTGGCGCGAAGCGCACCTTTCACACCTTTTCCTGTAGAATATATGTTTTTATTTGGACTCAATGGAGGAGGAGAGCACGAGCATTGTCGAGGGCTGCTTGTGTAAGGTTCTCGCCTGAGAGCATGTGGGCGAGTTCTTCAACACGCTGCTCATAGGTAAGTTCGATGATGTGGGACACCGTAGTGTCTTGGTTATCCTCCTTATACACTTTATAATGGGAGATGCCGAGTGCAGCAATCTGAGGAAGATGGGTTATGGAGATGACCTGTCGGTTCTCATCGCCCATCTCACGCATTATCTTTGCCATTTTCTCAGCAATGGAACCAGAAACTCCCGTATCGATTTCATCAAAGATAATGGTAGGCAACTTGACCGCTCCCGCTATCATTGCTTTAAGAGCAAGCATTACACGAGCAATTTCACCTCCTGATGCCACTTGAGACACATCCTTGAGCGGAGAGTTCTTGTTGGCTGAGAAAAGGAAGGAGATATGGTCAATGCCAGATGAGGTGAAGTGATTATTCTCTTCATCAAAACTTACAGAGAACTGAATATTCGGCATTCCGAGCGGAATAAGTTTTTCGACCATAGTCTTCTCCACTTGCTTTGCAGCCTTCTTGCGTGATGTGGAGAGCTGCTGGGCAAGTTTCATCACCTTATCATATTGGGCATTACACTTAGCGGTAAGTTGCTCGATGACTTCATCACTATTATCTATAAGAAGAAGCTTTTCTTCGAGAGACGATTGGATTTGGATAAGTTCTTCAACGCTTTCTACATTATGTTTCTTTTCAAGAGAATAGATAGTAGAGAGACGTTCATTTACCCAATCAAGACGTTGTGGGTTAAACTCGACATTATCGCAGTCCGATTCGATTTCATCGGTAATATCTTTCAATTCGATGTAGCAAGAATCAAGTCGTTGTGCAAGTTCTTCTGCCGCAGGATATACGCTTGTTATTCCATTGAGCGAATGTATTGCCTGCTTCACCATCTGAAGGGCATCAGAACCCGAATCATTAGGATTCTGCATATATCCCTGTGCCTCGTAGAGTGCTTGCTTGATATCTTCTGCATGAGAGAGTATTTCGCACTCTTCTTCGAGTTCGGTCTGCTCGCCTTCTTTGAGTTCGGCTTCAGCGAGTTGATTTACTTGAAAACGAAGGAACTCTTCATCATTCTTTGAATTGAGAGCTGCAGTCTTTGCCTCATCCAACTGAAGAATGAGTGACTTATATGTTGCAAATTCATTCTTGTACGAAGCAAGGCGTTCCGAATTTTGTCCGATGATATCGAGTACATTGATTTGGAAATCTTCCTTACCAAGCAAGAGATTCTTATGCTGCGAATGCACATCAATAAGTTGCTCTCCAATCTCTTTGAGTTGAGATAGAGAGGCAGGGGTGTCGTTGATAAATGAACGTGACTTACCCGCCGAAGTGAGTTCGCGGCGAATGATACATTCATTTCCATCAAAATCGAGTTCATTGTCAGCAAAGAATGTTTCAAGTCCATAACCCGACACATCGAATGTAGCTTCAATAACACAACGCTTCTCACCAGCCTTAATGCTCTTGGTATCAGCACGCTGACCAAGCAAAAGTCCGATGGCACCAAGAATGATGGACTTACCCGCTCCTGTCTCACCCGTTATAACAGAGAAACCTGAGTGGAAGTCTATATCGAGATGCTCTATCAGAGCGTAATTATCTATATGTAAGTTCTTAAGCATTTACTTTTGAATCTTTTTCCAATATGTATTTTGGGATGCGTTGAGATTGCTGAGGATGTCGTAAACAGCCTGCTTCTCCTTCTCCGTACCATGCCCGCTATAAATATTTACAAGTTCGTCACGCTTAAAGTCGGTGAATATTTGTGGAAGTGATGACAGAGGTTTGTTGGAGTGTGCCTCCTTAAGGAGTTTGATGCAGTCGGTTATCACTCCTCGTCCACGATCAGCATTATTCGCCATCTCATCAAGACCTTCGCGATAGTATTTATACATCAGTTCGCGGAAAGGTTCCATTGAGGTTTCCATATAGTCGTTGATGATTGCATGGCGGTTTCTTGAATCGTCAAACGCCTTCCAACCTGGTTCGCTAAGCGATTGGGCCGAATTAACAATATTCTCTACCACATGGAGCACATCAGTTCCTCCCTTTGGCGAAAATGTGTCAAGGTCCAAACCTATAAAGAGATATGCATAATATGCAAGCATTGCGGTCAGGTTGTTGTCCAAATTATTCTCATTGAATTCGAGTGGATCATATTCTTTATAAGTGAAATCGAACGAACCATCACGCATTGAGAACACAACAGAATTGTAACCGCTATCATAAACAGGGCGAGAACACTGAAAAAGCATTTCGCAAGTAAAGAAATTGGTCGATTCGTCATATTTCTTCACAGTGATATTCATCGTTGCATCAATACGCTCTTCTTTCTTGAACTGAAGATCGGTCCACGAACGGTTGTTGATGAACTCCCTGATTGCGGTTTCAAGGTTTTCAAACACAGATGTATTGGTACCTTGCACTTGAGTGTGGTTGACTTTTACGGTCACGTTCAACTCTTGCGATGCACCCCACCCTCCGAATGGGATGTGCCATCCGGTAAAGACGTTGATGAGGTTGATGGTAAAAAATGCTATGAATATGATGAAACGACGCATATAATCTTTTTTTTAGAAAAGAGACTGTAATTTATCGATAATATCAGCAGCAACTTCTGCCTTAGACTTGAGAGGATACTCATCCTTGCCGCCTTCGGTGATGATAGTGATCTTATTTGTGTCGGTTCGGAAACCCGCACCCTTGTCGCGAAGCGAATTGAGCACAATGAAATCGAAGTTCTTACGCTTGAGCTTGCCTTGGGCATTTGACTCTTCGTCGTTGGTTTCGAGCGCAAAGCCGACAAGAAGCTGGCCATCCTTTTTTATTTGTCCGAGAGATGCCGCAATGTCGGGATTTGGTTTGAGGCGGATAATCATGTCATCACCAGTTCGCTTAATCTTCTGTTCAGCAACGGTATCGGGTGTAAAATCTGCAACAGCGGCACAAAGGATGCCTGCATCTGCCGAAGGGTAAATCTCCTTGCAAGCCTCGTACATCTGCTGGGCACTTTCTACATCTATGCGATGGATATTTGGACGTTCCTTCACTGGTTTGATCGAAACGGGTCCGCAGACTAATTCGACTTGGGCACCACGGCGGGCACATTCTTCTGCAAGGGCAAATCCCATCTTTCCCGAAGAATAATTACCTATGAAACGGACCGGGTCAATCTTCTCGTAAGTAGGGCCTGAAGTGATAAGAATGGTCTTGCCCTCCAAATCACGGTTCGGAATATCAAAGAAATCTTCGAGCTGAGACACGATATTCTCTGGTTCTTCCATACGTCCCTTACCGATAAGTTCGCTTGCAAGGAATCCTGTACCGGGTTCGATGATATGATTACCATAGGAAATGAGTGTCTGCAGGTTCTTCTGAGTAGAAGGGTGTGCATACATATCGAGGTCCATTGCGGGTGCAACGAACACAGGGGCCTTCATCGAAAGATAAGTGGTGATAAGCATATTGTCAGCAATACCATTTGCCATCTTACCAATAGTGCTTGCCGTTGCTGGAGCAATGAGCATCGCATCTGCCCAAAGACCGATATCCACATGGCTGTTCCATGTGCCGTCACGCTGGCTGAAGAACTCGCTGATGACTGGTTTGTGCGTAAGGGCCGAGAGGGTTATTGGAGTAATAAACTCCTTACCCGCAGGAGTGATAACCACCTGTACCTCCGCACCTTTCTTGATGAGTTGGCGGATAATCAGGCACGACTTATAAGCAGCGATGCTGCCTGTGATGCCGAGCACTATCTTCTTACCATTTAAACTGCTCATAGGATTGTTTTATTTGTTCTTGGATTGAAGATAAATCTTCATAAGTACCTGCTTAGTGTTGAGTGGGAAATCACCCTGTTGAAGCCATCCGTAGAACCCAGGGTCGCGACGAAGCACATCAACCACTGGCTTACCCTTATACTTGCCGAAGTTAAATACGGGAACATCGTTCTCATCATATATCATTCGACCGGCAAAATCTACGTTTCGATTCATGCGGGAATATTCGGCAAGGAAATCTATATCGTTCTTGAGATCGTCAGGATATTTGTCGAGTTGGGCTTCGAGCACTTCAAGGGTAGCACGGGTATCAGCTGTTGCCGAATGTGCGTTCTCGAGGTCTTTGCCACAATAATACTTGTAGGCGGCAATGAGGGTACGGCGTTCAAGTTTATGGTAGATATTCTGCACATCAACCATCTTTACCTTTGTGAAATCCACATCGGTTACGCCTGCACGGAGAAACTCCTCAACAAGAAGAGGGATATCAAAGCGATTGGAATTAAAACCTGCAAGATCACAGCCTTCAAATGCTTTCTTCAGGTCTTGAGACACCTCCTTGAAGGTAGGGCAATCCTTTACATCCTCATCATAGATTCCATTGATTGCTGATGCCTCTTCGGGGATATGCATCCCGGGGTTGAGGCGCATGGTCTTCGACTCTTCGTTACCATTAGGAAAAACTTTGATGTAGCAAAGTTCCACAATGCGGTCCTTTGCTACATCAACACCTGTAGTCTCCAAGTCGAAAAATATGATTGGATTCTTTAAGTTTAGTTTCATTACTTACTTTTTAGTCTTGCAACATCATTGGCATGAGGAGCATGATGAGATCCTCTTCTTCGTCTTGCTCAGCAGGAACGATTACACCGGCACGAGAAGGATCGGCAAGTTCGAGCACAACATCCTGACTTGCAATACTATTGAGCACATCAAGAAGGAATGGACCATTGAAACCGATGCTCATTGGCATACCAGCATAGTCGCACATGATATGCTCTTCGGCACTTGTAGAGAAATCAATATCCTGGGCACTTACTGTGAGGTTGTTATTATCGAGCTGGAGCTTGATGAGCGAACTGCTTGCACTTGCAAACACACTTACACGACGAAGTGCTGCGATGAACGAAAGACGGTCAACTGTCACACGGAATGGGTTGTCCTGTGGAATAACAGAATTGTAGTTAGGATAACGTCCTTCGATAAGGCGGCAACTGATCTTGAAATTAGAGAGTACAATCTCTGCGTTGCGGTCATCGAAACGGATTTCTGCACTATCCTGCTCCTTTGGAAGCACTGTCTTGAGCATTGTAGATGGCTTCTTTGGAAGGATGAATGCACATGGCTCGCCCGAGTGAACTGGGAGAATGCGGTTACGAACAAGTTTGTGGCCATCACTTGCAACAAGGGTTGCATACTCTGGAGTGAGGTCGAAATAAACACCATTCATCTGAGGACGGAGTTCATCATCTGCAGTTGCAAAAAGCGAACGAGAAATACCGCTGAGAAGCAATTCTGCAGGGAAGGTAGCAGTGTGTATACCTGATACAGAAGAAGGTACAGGATATTCTTCACCATTCTGAGCGATAAGGTTATACTTACCGTTCTGGTAATTGATTTCAATCTGATATGTGTTTTGATTGATATTGAATGTGATTGGCTGCTCCGAAATCTCCTTGATCGAGTTGATGAGCTGCTTTGATTCAATAGCTACTTTTCCGTAACCATCCACGTCGGTAACTTCAAGAGTTGTTACTATGGTAGTTTCGCTGTCCGAAGCTGTCAAAGTAAGTGTTTCGCCTGAAAGTTCGAAGAGAACACAGTCGAGAATTGGCAGAGCGTTCTTTGAGCTCTGAACTCTGCTGAGAGTCTGAAGACGACTGCAGAGTGTTGTGCTTGATACGTTAAATTTCATTTTAAGTGCTTAGTTTATTTTATCTTTGCTACAAAGTTACTAAATGTATTTGCAATATCGCTCTTTTTTAATATTTTTTTCGATTATTCTTTCATTTTTGTACATAAAACCAAAATTTAATCGTACTTTTGCACTCGAAATAATTCAAACAACAAAAAACTTTTACCAAAATATGGAAATGTCAGGAAGAATCACTGCAGTGCTTGAGGCACGCGGTGGAACATCAGCTCGTACGGGCAATTCGTGGAAAGTTCAGTCTTATGTACTCGAAACTGAAGAACAATACCCAAAGCATCTTTGCTTCGAAGTGTTCGGCGAGGATAAGATCAATCTTTTCAACATTCAGGTGGGTCAGGTACTTAATGTTTCATTTGATATTGATGCTCACGAATATCAGGGTCGTTGGTACAACCAGATTCGTGCTTGGAAGGTAGAACCAGTTCAGGCAGGTGCTCCAGTGGCACAGCCAATTGCTCAGGATCCATTTGCAGCACAACCAGCACCTGCTGCTCCAGCAGCTCCTGCGGCACCTGTGGCACCAGTATTTGACAATACTCCAGACGAAACATCTGATCTCCCTTTCTAAGAGATGACTACCCTGATTCTTGTTCGTCACGGTGAGACTGAAGAAAACACCAAGCATATCCTTCAAGGGCATTTGCCTGGAACACTGAACGAACTTGGAAAGATACAAGCAAAAGAGGCTGCAGAACACTTACGTTCTGTGGCCTTTGATGTTTGTCTGTGCAGCGACTTGAAGCGTTGTACGGACACTGCCGACATTATATATAACGAATTGGGTAAGAGCACTTCGGACATCCTCTATACCAAACTCTTAAGAGAACGTGATTGGGGTTCGCTGACAGGTATTTCAGTCAACAACTACCCCACCCCAGCAATGCCCGATGATGCAGAGACTATGCCCGCACTTCAGGGCAGAGTTCGCATCTTCCTCGATTTCGTGAAGAAGACCTATCCCAACATGCGTGTGCTTTGCATAAGTCATGGCTTCGTACTTCGTATTCTCCAAGCCGTCAACGCCGATGTTGACTTCCACGAAATACAAATGATGACCAATGCCGAAGTGAGAGAAATTGAAGTAAAATAGTGTGAGGAAAAAAAGCAATGGAAGTAAGGGGACCCCCTCTTATCAAATACTTTTGCCCATAACTTTTAAATGATTCGTTCAATTCATTTAAGTGTTTAGGCCAAATCATTTAAGTGTTTTAATCGATTGATAATTAAGTAGTTGATAAAATGTCATAGTATTGATTATCAGATAGTTAGGCATTTTTGAGGTATTCCTGATAGGTGAGAATAAGTGTGCAATTTGACACTTTTTGTTGCAATGCTGCAATGTTGCAATGTTGCAACAAGTCTTTTTCAAAACACCCTATTATATATATATTAAAAATATACCAAGTAATGGTTAATACATGATATTATTTAAATATATATAATAGGCGAGAAAATGAACTATTCGAAAACTACGCTGCAACATTGCAACATTGCAGCAAACACTTGATGCTTTGCAGAGACATGTAGATGAAGATGACTCCGTGAAACACGGACTCATCGAAAGACCATCCTTGCCAAGGCAGTCCAATTTTTTAATAAGACGATCGCGCAGAAGGACTCACTCCTTGCCGAGCGTGAGCAGGTTATTCAAATTTTCATTTTCTATCATTAAGTAGGTATTCAAAATTATTTATATAATCAATCATATGTGCATCTTCATATTTCAATCATCTCTTTGGCGCATCTTTCTACTTCATTTTCAGTCACTATGCCCGCATAGCTCCTTCAACTGAAGTTAGAAGTCTGCATCCAAATAGATTGATTCAAATATAAAAATAATTATGAACACCTACTTAGGAACACAAAATAGAATAGTTGAGACTGAGTTTCAGTAGGCAAGTTATAAGTATAGGAAAGTCTTGTAAAATGACGTTCTTATTTACTTCTTTTGTCAATTCACAGTTAAAATGCATTAAATATCCGCGTAAAAGAAACCTATAAGTTGCGTGTTTGGATAAATATGTATACTTTTGCGATGCAAAAGTGCGATAACGGCAATAAATCTTCCAAGTCAATGGCAAACGAAATAATAAATGTGAATAGCAGCTTTATCAATGACATTAAGTCGTTGGTCAACAAGGCGCGTAGTCAGGCTTATGCTGCAGTAAAACCAAGCCATGATTGAGGCTTATTGGAATATTGGCAAGCGCATTGTGGAAGAAGAGCAGCAAGGCAAGGAGCGTGCAGATTACGGTAAGCAGTTACTCAAACAGCTGTCGGCGGCTCTGACAGAAGAGTTCGGGAAAGGCTTTTCTGTGCAGAATCTGTATTACTTCCGACAGTTCTATGTTGTCTTCCCTGAAATTTTCCACACACCATGTGGAATTTTGACGTGGTCACATTACAGGCGATTATTGAGTGTCACAAACGAGGCTGCCCGCAACTGGTATATCAAGGAGGCATCCGAGCAGATGTGGAGCTACGCAACACTGAATCGTAACATCTCTACGCAATACTATGAGCGTCTGTTGATGTCGCAGCAAAAAGAGCCAGTGGTAGCAGAAATGAAGGCGCTGACAAAGGATTTTGATACCGATAAGCTTGAGTTTATCAAGAACCCTGTAGTGGCAGAATTTCTCGGAATGTCGCCAACAAAGGCCTTCGTTGAAAGTGAATTGGAGACAGCCATTCTGGACAATCTTCAGAAGTTTCTTCTTGAACTTGGCAAGGGCTTCTCATTTGTGGAAAGACAGAAGTTGGTTCGCACAGAGAAGGACAAGTATTTCATCGACCTCGTGTTCTACAATTTCCGCCTGAAATGTTTCGTGCTTGTTGACCTTAAAGTTGGCAAGATAACCCATCAGGATGTTGGGCAGATGAAGATGTATGTGAATATGTACGATAAGATGATGCGTGGTGACGATGATAATCCTACGCTTGGCATTGTACTATGTTCTGAAACAGACGAAGATATAGCTGAGTTCTGGCTCAATGACGAGAAGAATATCTTCATGTCAAAATACATGCTGATGCTTCCTTCTAAATTAGAGTTAAAACAAGAGATTGAACAGCAGAAGGCTCTGTTTGCCCTACAGCAAGGATCAAAGGAAGAAAGTGACAAACTGTAGTTAGAAGATTGATTATGAAACAGAAGACATTAAATTTATAGGAGACTAAAAAAATATGAAGATTAAAAAATCAATACCCTTTATCATTTTGGCAGTGTTTATCATTCTTTGTTCGATGATGAGTGTAACCACGAAGGGCAAGCACAAGCTTAAAAAACCGATTTATGTAGTTGCGGAAAGCGATTCTGAATTATTTAGCATAAAGGCAACAGACAATTATGATAATAATATCCACATTGAGATGCATGCGATTGAAGGCAAAATGGGAACTGTCTCATTCGAAACGCATATTAGAGAAAGTAACACCACAGATAGTGTGTATGTAGAAAAGTATAGAGGAATATATGAAAAGAAACTTGTTTTCTTCAGAAAGGGATGTGAACCATCTGATACACTCTATTCATGGCATGTGCCTCTTGTACATGCCCCAAATACCAACAGAGAAATAATGGTTAACAATGAAGGAAACAACCTCAAGGTTTTCTGCGATTGTCATGCTAAGAGTATCTCAGTGTCAACACTCGACAAAAAGATTATTGCAGAGAAAACCGTTGATGGACGTCTTACTGAGTTCTCTATTCCTAATGATGTGAAATATTTGACAATTAGCATACACCATGGTGATGCTGTCAATTCATTGTATAATGAAAATACCGTATTTTTCTACCCTGTCAGATAATTCATCCTATCAAGACTATCTCATCATAATAGCAGTATATCCAACAAGGATATACCTGACGAATTTGCCCAAAAAAGAATACATCAAAACACCCCACACGTTGGCACGGAGAAGTCCGAGGGCTATGGATATGCATGTTCCGAAGAATGGGAGGAACGAGAATGTGGCTATCCAGGAACCTTTGTTTGCAACATACTCTTGGGTTTTCATGAGTCGGTCCTCCTTAACGTGCATCCAACGTGATATCTGATGTACATTCCAGATTCGACCTATATAATAATTAAACATGGAGCCGAGCACATTGCCTATGGTAGCACTCGCAACCGTTAGCCAAGGATCCATGCCAGTGGTCACAAGCATAATCCCTAAGACTGCCTCACTTGAGAATGGTACAAAGGTGCCGGCAAGGAACGACGCAAGTGCCATTCCGAAATATCCGTATTGTAGAAAGAATTCGTTCATAAAGTTAATTGTGCGATAAGAAGGGCTATGACAAGCACAAAGCACACAAGACAATAGATATGCGAGAATCTATTGTAAGTCAATGCTATGAAATGACCACCCACCAGTGCAGAATCAACGAGCAGCATTGGCATCAATGTATGATTGAACTGCGGCTGCAAAGCGATAAAGATTATCACAAAGACAGCGTGGGTTATAATCACATTATATACTATTCGGGTGCGTGTCTTGTCCAAATAAGAGTTAGTTATGAAATTAATTGCTCCAAAAATGAAGAACTGTACTACAAAAGCAAATATACAAATGTCGACTGCGTGAACCGATGAGTAATCAGGCATCTTCAAATCAACGAGTTGTTTGCATACATACAGGAAGTTTGAAATGTCTCCATCCACATAACATTCCACTCCGATGAAGAACCAATATGGCACAAGTACACCAAGAACCGAAGCAACAAAACATCTAAGTGACAATGAACGCAAATACGCCTGACATCCCCAATATATCGGAGTGAGAAACAATAATTTAGGGAACACCAATGACCCAAGCGACAGAAACAGATATGCAACAAATGTTGGAACAGGATGTGGCAACTGATAAGTAGCAAAGAGTGCGAAGAACGAAAGCACCGTACAGAGCATTATCACAAGTCCCGGACTCATAGAGTGAAGGCATAGGATTACGCCAAGGAACAATGCCAACGTACTGCTCAGCATTCGCGAACTGATACGTAGGAGAACGTTGGAGTTGGTAAGTTCGGCAACAAGATACACACCTAACGCTCCAAACGCCATAGCAATATATTTTCCAGTCGAATCATCGGTCACAAATCGAGGCATCATCGACCACAAACCATGTTGTCCAAGGTCAAGTTGTCCCGCATGTGCCGTAGGCAACAATACCCAGAGTATTATCGCAATAGTGCTCACAAAGGGTAACGTAAACTGGCTACTTGCTATGTTTTTTTGGAATTCTAAACGCATATTTTATGATTTTGGGCGCAAAGTTACGAAAATAACAGAAATAAATTGTAAATTTGCAACGATTTTGGTATAAAATGCTCTTATTTTAATGAAGAATCTATTTATAGAGACATACGGTTGTCAGATGAACGTTGCTGACAGCGAAGTTATAGCATCGGTGATGAAAATGGCAGATTATGAGACTTGCCAAAGCATAGACGAGGCTGATGCTGTGTTGTTGAATACTTGTTCCGTACGAGAAAATGCTGAAAACAAGATATACAATCGACTCGAACAACTTCATGCCCTACAGAAAAAAGGCAAGAAGAAGATTATCGGTGTAGTAGGTTGTATGGCAGAGCGTGTGAAGGACGACTTGATCGAGAACCATCATGTAGACCTCGTTGCTGGTCCTGACTCCTACCTCTCATTGCCCGAACTCTTTGCCGCTGCCGAAGTGGGAGAGAAGGCAATCAATATCGAACTTTCCACTACCGAAACTTATCGTGATGTGATTCCAGAACGTGTTTGTGGAGGTCATATCAGCGGATTTGTAAGCATCATGCGTGGTTGCAACAATTTCTGCCACTATTGCATCGTGCCTTACACTCGTGGTCGTGAACGTAGTCGCGAGGTGGACAGCATCCTCAATGAAGTACGCGACTTGAGCGAAAAAGGTTATAAGGAAGTTACCCTTCTTGGTCAGAACGTGAACAGTTACAAGTGTGGTGAGGTTGGTTTTCCACAACTTCTTGCCATCGTGGCTGATGCGGTTCCAAACATGCGAATCCGTTTCACCACGAGCCACCCTAAGGATATGAGTGATGAAACCCTCGAGGTAATAGCATCCCGTAAGAACATTTGCCGCCATATTCACCTTCCTGTACAGAGCGGAAGTAACCGCATACTCAAGTTGATGAACCGCAAATATACTCGCGAATGGTATCTTGACCGCGTGGCAGCCATCAAGCGTATCCTTCCTGATTGCGGACTTACGACAGATATCTTCGTTGGTTATCATTCGGAAACAGAGGAAGATCATCAGATGTCACTTTCTTTGATGCGTGAATGTGGCTATGACTCCGCTTTCATGTTCAAATACAGCGAACGTCCAGGTACTTACGCATCGAAGCATCTCCCAGATGATATCCCTGAAGAGGAGAAGATTCGCCGTTTGAACGAGATGATTGCCCTACAGAACCAACTATCTGCAGAAAGCTATCGCAAGGACATAGGCAAGACTTACGAAATCCTTGTAGAAGGTGTCAGCAAGCGAAGCAAGGAGCAACTCTTCGGTCGTACCCAGCAGAATAAGGTAATCGTCTTCGATCGTGGCAACCACCATATCGGCGACTTTGTGAATGTAAAAGTGTTGGAATCAAGTTCAGCAACTCTCAAGGGTGTTGAAGTTGAATAATCCTCCCAAATGCAATTGACACTATACATCATCCACCAGACAAAGCTTTATGGCAAAGAAAATACGTAGATCATTTTTCAACACCCAGTTCGTTACGACATGTATAAGCACCACACTTGTGTTGGTGTTGCTCGGCACCATCGTGTTGTTTGTGCTTTCGGCAAATAACCTTTCGAACTATGTGCGTGAAAACATTAACATAAGCGTTCTTATCAACGATGAGATTGACAGTCTGCAGATTCAGAAGTTGAAGCATCAGTTTGAAACTGCCGAATATGTAAAAGAACTCCAATACATCTCAAAAGAGGAGGCTCTGAAAGAAGAATGTGAGGCACAAGGTACCGACCCTTCCGAATTCCTTGGGTTCAACCCATATACCGCATCGTTTGAGATAAAGGTAAAGGCTGAGCATGCCACCAACGAAGGTATGGACAAAATCGTGAAGAAGATGAAGAATACCCCAGGAGTGGTTGACGTCATCTATTCCAAGGACCTTATCAAGCAGGTGAACGACAACATCCGCAAGATCAGTATCATCCTTCTCATCATCGCTGCATTGTTCACATACATTTCATTTGCTCTTATCAACAACACAGTCCAACTCACCATCTTCTCAAAGCGTTTCACCATCAACACTATGAAACTTGTAGGTGCAAGTTGGAACTTTATCCGCAAACCGTTCTTGATGAATGGCATCGCACTCGGAGTCATTTCAGCGGTAGTGGCAGATGCGGTGATCCTGTTCGGGGTGAAGTGGTTGGAGAAATTTGAGCCACAAATCAATCTTGTCATCGATTGGAAAGTGCTTACTATAGTAGGTGTGGCAGTCTTTGTGTTCGGAATGGTAATCACTTTGCTCTGCATACTTATCTCCTTGAACAAGTATCTCAAGATGAGTACAAACAAACTCTATCTCATTTAACGAAAACGAAATAACGAAAACGAAAACGAACAATCAACGTATAATCATTCAAAAACAAATATGGATAACAAGAATTTAGCATTCTCAAAAATCAATTACATCCTTCTTGCAATTGGTTTTATCATCACACTTTTAGGACTTTTCCTTATGTCAGGTGATGGCACAACAGAACAAGCGTTCAACCCAGAAATATTCAGTGACATGCGTATCAAGGTAGCTCCTATGGTAAGCCTCTTCGGTTTTCTCTTCTGCATCGTTGCTATCCTCTGGCCAAGCAAAAGCGAAGGCGAAAAATAATCCATAGCCTTCAAACCTATAACCCACAAACTTCATAACCCACTCAATAAAAACAATGGATTGGTTACAAGCACTCTTAATGGGCATATTCCAGGGCCTTACCGAATATTTGCCTGTCAGCAGTAGTGGTCATCTTGCTATCGCTGGCGAATTGCTCGGCATTGAAGACCCTGACAAAGTGATGTCGTTCACAATTGCCGTTCATGTTGCAACAGTACTCTCCACTATCGTTATCCTTTGGAAGGAAATCGTATGGATTCTCAAAGGACTTTTCGTATGGGACGGACATCTCAACAAGGAACAGAAGTATGCACTCAATATCATTATCTCAATGATTCCTATCGGCATCGTTGGTGTATGTTTCAAGGATTATATCGAAGAGGCATTCAGCGGACTCGTAGTAGTAGGTTGCTGTCTTCTCGTGACATCAGTCCTTCTCGGTTTCAGCTATTTTGCAAAGCCACGCACAAAAGAAGAAATCTCAACTCTCGATGCATTCATCATCGGTATTGCACAAGCAATCGCAGCACTCCCAGGCTTGAGCCGTTCGGGTTCGACTATCGGTACAGGTCTTATCCTCGGTGATAAGAAGGAGAACCTCGCACAATTCTCTTTCCTTATGGCTATCCCTCCTATCCTCGGCATGGCACTTCTCGATGTTAAAGACATGTTGGAAGTTGGAGTAACCGAAGCAATGGCAGGCATCTCAGGAACAGCTCTTGCTATAGGTTTCTTTGCGGCATTCGTCACAGGATGCCTTGCTTGCAAACTTATGATTGACCTCGTGAAGAAAGGCAAGATGATTTGGTTTGCCGTTTATTGTGCTATCGTAGGTATTGCTGTACTCATCTGGCAACTCGCCTGCTAACTCTTAACTCATAACTCTTAACTCATAACTCATATCTCATCTTGAATCCTCAAAAAGGCGAAATACTCATATTCAATAAGCCATATCGTTGGACATCGTTCAATGTGGTGGCTAAGGTAAGGGGCGAACTCTCGCACCGACTTGGAGTCAAGAAACTCAAGGTTGGGCATGCAGGAACCCTCGACCCACTTGCCACAGGTGTCCTTATCATCTGCACAGGTAAGGAAACTAAAAATATCGATGAACTGCAGGCTCACACCAAGGAGTACATAGCAAGCATCAAACTTGGTGCAACCACTCCTTCGTTTGATATGGAGACTTCCGAAGATGCCACCTATCCTACAGAGCATATCACCCGCGAACTTGTGGATGAGAAACTCAAGGCATTCATCGGAGAGATACATCAGATTCCACCTACATATTCAGCCGTGAAGGTTGATGGCAAACGAGCTTTCAAATATGCCCGTACTGGAGAAGAGGTGGAACTCAAGGCTAAGACACTTGTTATTGATGAACTCGAGGTTCTTGGTTTCGGCATGGTCGAAGAAGATACAAGCGACAAGCAGAATACCGACACCCGCGAACGCATCAAGTATCAAGACAGCAATGTAGATGGAGAATACCTCCAACTCCTCATACGAGTAGTATGTTCGAAAGGTACTTATATACGTGCACTTGCAAGAGATATAGGTGAGGCACTTGGTTCGGGAGCATATCTCACAGGACTCATTCGCACACGAATTGGCAAATATACTCTTGCCGACTGTCTCGATATTGAGACTTTCCCCGAATGGCTTGATGGAGTGGAACTGGTGAAGGAACATGATTAAGTCCACTTTCGAAAGCCATCATGTCGTTTCCAAATAATAGCATATATATCAAATAGGTCAAATTAGTAAAAATCAATAATAATATGAAACTCTCACAATTCAAGTTCAAGCTTCCAGACGAAAAGATTGCGCTCTATCCTCGTACTTACGACCCAGAAACAAAGCTCTACAATCGTGATGAAGCAAAGCTTATGGTAGTACACCGCCAGACAGGCGAAATCGAGCACAGACTCTTCAAGGATATAATCGAATACTTCGACGAAGGCGATGCTTTCGTATTCAACGACACTCGTGTATTCCCTGCACGCCTTTACGGCAACAAGGAGAAGACTGGTGCAAAGATTGAAGTGTTCCTTCTTCGCGAACTCAATGAGGAGATGCGCCTTTGGGACGTTCTCGTTGATCCTGCCCGTAAGATCCGTATTGGCAACAAGCTCTACTTCGGTGAGGACGATTCGATGGTAGCAGAAGTGATCGACAACACCACATCACGCGGTCGTACACTCCGTTTCCTTTACGATGGAAAGCATGATGACTTCAAGCGCGACCTCTACAACCTTGGTGAAGCACCACTCCCTGATGATATCCGTTCGCGTCGCAAGGCTGAACCTGAAGACCATGAGCGTTTCCAAACTATCTACGCCACTAAAGAAGGTGCTGTAACTGCACCATCATCAGGTCTTCACTTCTCACGCGAACTTATGAAGCGTATGGAAATCAAGGGTATCGAGCAGGCATTCATCACTATGCACGCTGGTCTTGGTAGTTTCCGTAGCATCGATGTCGAAGATCTCACAAAGCACAAGACTGACAGCGAGCAGATGTTCGTTCCTGCAGATGCTTGTAACATCGTTAATACAGCCAAAGACAACGGTCATAAGATTTGTGCAGTTGGCAACACAGTTCTTCGTGCTCTCGAAACTGCAGTTGGCCCTGGTGGTCGTATCAAGGAATTTGAAGGTTGGACAAACAAGTTCATCTTCCCTCCATACGACTTCACAGTTGCAGATGCCTTTGTGGTCAACTTCCAAATGCCTCTTTCCACTATGCTTATGCTCGTAGCATCGTTCGGTGGTTTTGAAGTAGTTATGGATGCATACAATGAGGCACTCAAGGGCGACTATATGTTCGGAACATACGGAGACGCAATGTTGATTATCGATTAATGGTAAAACATACAGTATTCCTTTCATTAGGAACAAACTTAGGCGATAAGGAGCAGAATCTGCTACGTGCCATCAAGGAAATTGAAAAGCGGATTGGCCCTATTAAGGCTCAGTCCGCCTTTTTGGTTACCGAGCCTTGGGGATTCGAAAGCACAAACAGTTTCCTTAATGCCGCAGTTAAGGTGGAGACAGAACTCATACCTATTGATGTATTGCATACGACACAAGAAATAGAGCGAAAACTTGGTCGCACGCATAAGTCAAGAAACAGAGTTTACCACGATCGTATTATTGACATCGACATTCTGCTCTACTATAATAATGATGATACGGACGATGAAGAAGGTATTCACATAAACACGCCTGAACTCACCATTCCGCATCCTCTTATGAACGAACGTGACTTCGTTCTTATCCCATTATCCGAAATCAGATGACCGCACATGAAATCAAATGACAAGATAATACCTTATTTATAAATATGAAACGATTACTAATGCTTGCCCTCGTGGCTCTTCCGCTCACACTTATGGCTCAGAAGAAACAGTTTACAATCGACGACCTTATCCCTGGTGGTAGCACATACCGCAACATGCAGCCAGAGACGAAATACTTCACTTGGTGGTACGATGCATGCATGGAACTCGGTGTAGATGACTGTCACCTCATCGATATCGACTACGGACTTCAACGAGATCACGCACTCCTAAAGCCACTTACTCTCACAAACATCAATTCCATTCTCGAAGCAGCGGGTCGCAAGAAGATACACCATTTCTACTATGCATCCTTCCCTTATGGCAATAGGTCATGCATCCTTCTTCCCGATGGCAACAATAAGACTATTATCGATTGGATTGCAGACAAAGTGATTTGGAAGTCGGATATAGATCCTAAAGCCACAGGACTCGACTGGAACAAGAAATCCCTTGCAACTGCTTACGTTCTCGATCACAACCTCTATGTCCAAACAAGTGATGGTGTCAACCAAGCTATCAGCTATGATGGAGGACTTGAACTCACTTATGGAGAGAGTGTTCACCGCAACGAATTCGGTATTGAGAAAGGTACCTTCTGGAACGAAGAAGGCACAATGCTTGCATTCTATAAGATGGACCAGAGCATGGTATCACAGTACCCACAGGTCAACGTAACCCCATACGACGACTCGCAGGTATATCAGGGGCATGACAGTGCAAGCATCGGTTCGCGATGTGCAATTGTTGAACCCGACCCTTATCCAATGGCTGGAGAGAAGTCGCACAAGGTGAGCATCGGCATTTATAACACAACATCAAAAAAGACCATCTACCTCAACACTGGTGATCCAACCGATCGCTATTTCACCAATATAGCTTGGGCACCGGATAACCGTCATATCTATGTTATCGAAGTCAACCGCGATCAGAACAAGGGTTCGCTTGATGAGTATGATGCAGAGACAGGAGAGAAGACTCGCACTCTCTTCACAGAGAGCAACGACAAGTACTTCGAACCAATGACCCCAATACAGTTCCTGCCTTGGGACAGTTCCAAGTTCATCTATCTCTCGCGTAAGGATGGCTACAACCATATCTACCTTTACAATGCCAATAACGGAAAGATGATAAAGCAGCTCACTAAGGGCAATTACGAGGTGATGGAGGTGGTTGGTTTCAATAATGCTCTCCAAACTATCATCTACACTTCGAACCAGCAGGACCCACTCCAGAAGAATGTGTTCAATGTTGATATGAAGGGCAAAAACAAGATATTGGGCAATAGTACTGGCTACCACTCACCAGAACTCAGCGGCTCATCAACTTTCTTCATCGACAAGTATTCTTCACCGATGATTGCTCGCCACATTGACATTGTGAACTCAGAAACAGGTTTTGAGACAAATATACTCTCTTCAAAAGACCCTTGGTTAGGCTATAATGTTCCACAAATCAAAGTAGGCACAATCAAGGCTGCTGACGGTGTTACAGACCTCTATTACCGACTTATCCTCCCAACCGACTTCGACCCTAACAAGAAGTATCCAGCAGTTGTGTATGTATATGGCGGTCCTCATGCCCACAATATCGATGCTACCCGCAACTGGGGTGCTCGCGGATGGGACATCTGGATGGCACAGAAGGGATATGTGATGTTCTGCCTCGATAACCGTGGTTCGGAGAATCGTGGACTTGCATTCGAGCAAGCAACCTTCCGCAAACTTGGTGTTGAGGAGATGAAGGACCAGCTCAAGGGTGTTGATTTCCTCAAGAGCCTCCCTTATGTTGATGCCGAAAGACTTGGGATTCACGGTTGGAGCTTCGGTGGATTTATGACATCGAGCCTCCTCACAAGCTTCTCTGAGGAAGAGACTGACAACCCATATATCTTTAAGGGGAAGTGCCCGTTCAAGGTAGGTGTTGCTGGTGGTCCAGTAATCGATTGGAAGTTCTATGAGGTAATGTATGGCGAACGCTATATGGACACTCCTCAGACCAATCCGGAAGGATATAAGTACACATCACTCCTTAACAAGGCACAAAACCTCAAGGGCCGACTTATGGTAATATATGGAGGAAACGACCCAACTTGCGTTCCTCAGCACACACTCTCATTTATGCGTGCTTGTATTGATGCAGGAACATACCCTGACCTCTTCTGCTACCCTGGTGATGGCCATAATATGTTTGGAACGGACAGAATTCATTTACACAAAGTAATAACAAGATATTTTGAAGATCATTTGAAATGAAACTTACAGTAATAAAAGTAGGTGGCAAAATCGTTGAGGACGAAGCCACACTCTC
>DCIW01000135.1 GCA_002317225.1 Prevotellaceae bacterium UBA1716
GTGGGCGACTACATCGAATCGTACTCATACAATGCCCCATCTGGAATGGTTGCTCGAGAAATGCAATATGTTCCTGAGGGTAGAGGATTTTTGTGTGTGAATGGCAAGAATCGCTATACGAGAGCACTTTATGGCACTCGGTCTGAATACAGAATTGAGACAAGCGACATGCCTATTTTTGCTCTTTACAAAAGCAAGAACTATCGAAATCTTCGTTTCTTCATAGATGGTATTCCACTCGATAGCGTTCAATATTGCGAAGCAAGATATGTTGATGGTCGTCGTGACTACATCCTGAAAGATACCCGTTGGGGAGAAAATGCTAAAGTACGCATTGAGTGTGTTCCTGATATTGCGAAAGACGGCGGTTTTTGGAAGTTTGATGTTGAAGGTTTCAAAACAAAGAAGTGCTTCCTTCGAGCAATCCTAAGTCCTATTGCCAATCCCAAACTGAAACGTAATGGAGATATGGGAGCTGACAAGGCAGGCAGTTTTGAGTCTGATGGCACAATCGACTCCGAATATGGCATTAGTTTCACAAACGAACTTCTGCTTGAAAGTCATCCTGTTGAAAAGAATCACTCGATTCAATCATCTAATCCGAATGACAACAGTTTCTCTGCATCAAAAAGATTATTCTCCAATCGTTCTTCGCAAATTTCTTTCAACACACCCGACTCTCTGTTCAACACCATCGGAAGTGCTCTGTACCTTGCTGCAATGGGTGCTTGGGAAGGAACGACTTGGCAACATGGAGCAGTAGGATGGCGAATGCCTCTACCTGGTTGGAGAGCGGGCTATCTCGGTGATATTCTTGGTCTGAACGACTGTACTATGCTTCATTTTAAGGCTTATGCAAAATCCCAAGTTCGTGATGTTCCACCAACTATCGATTCCCCTTCTCAAGACAGCACACTCAATCTTGCCCGAGCAGAAAAGAAGTGGGGAACACAGATGTATTCGAATGGTTACATCTGTCGCAATCCAAACCGAAACGACCAGATGCACCATTACGATATGAACCTTGCTTATATCGACGAACTGCTATGGCATTTTCAGTTTGATGCTGACACTGCTTTCATGCGAAAGATGTGGCCAACTATCAAGTTGCATCTCGAATGGGAAAAGCGGAATTTCGATAAGGATAATGATCATCTTTACGATGCATATTGTTGCATTTGGGCAAGTGATGCATTATATTATAATGGTGGAAAAGTGACTCATTCGTCAGCATACAACTATCGTGGCAACTTGCTTGCTGCAAAGATTGCGACTCTCATAGGAGAGGATCCAACTCCCTACCAAAATGAGGCTGATGCTATTCTCGAAGCAATGAAACGAGAACTCTGGGTTGATGGTCATTGGGCAGAATACAAAGACGTTATGGGCCTTCAGAGAGTGCATCCTAATGCTGCCGTCTGGAGCATTTATACTCCTATTGATTGTGGAGTTGGCACTCCTGAGATGATGTATTCTTGTATTGATTATATCGTCAAACACATACCTCATATTCCAGTAGAAATCAAAGGATTAAACAATAATGATTATATCATTTCTACATCTGATTGGATGCCTTATTCGTGGTCGATCAACAATGTTGCTTCTGCTGAGATTATGCACACAGCATTGGCTTGTTTTGAGGCGGGTCGCTCAGATATCGGAATGCAACTTGTCCGAGGCAATATGCTCGACCAAATGTATCTCGGTGCATCACCTGGCAATTTTGGACAGACGAGCTATTATGATGCTGCACGAGGTGAGTCGTATCGGGATTTTACGGATAATACGGGTATCAGTTCACGAACTTACACTCAAGGCGTATTCGGAATCATTCCACAAGCATTGGATGGGAAATGCATCATCCGTCCTGGTTTCCCTCTCGATTGGGACAGCACCGAAGTGAAGACTCCTAACCTATCCTATAAATATAATAAGGTGGGAAATAAAGGCACGATTACCATCACCCAAAACTTTTTCCATCCGCTTAAAATTGTACTTCGTATCAATGGCGAAAAAGGTCACTTTACCGATTACGAAGGCAATGATAATGAGGTTCAGAGCTTCACTTTTGATATTCCTAAAATCAATTACGACGATTCGCAAATAGCAACAGGAAATAATGCTTGGGAGAGGGTTCTTCCTTCTCTTGCCAATCCACTCCATGGCAAAGGCGAATGCACTTCTCTCCCTCTTGACATCCCATTCAATGCTAACGTCACAGATATTTTCCGCAATCAATATCTTTCGCCTCGACCAGAGAGCACATCGCTCGAACTACCTGTTCAAGGAATAGGGGAGTGGTGTCATCCTCTGTTTACGGTCGACATAAACGATTCTGTTTTCCGTTCGCATTCAGTTGAAGGGAAGATATCCATTGATTCAATCGAATTCAAAACTCCTCATGTTGGTAAGAACATTGCATTTGCTTCGCTTTGGGACAATTATCCCGACAGTATAATCATTCCCGTAGCTCACTCTCCAAAGGCGTCTGCAGCAGCAATTCTTCTTGCAGGAAGCACAAATCACATGCAGGCTTATATGGAGAATGCAATCATCGTGGCTACATACAAGGATGGTTCCACTGATACGCTAACTCTCATTCCTCCATACAATTACTGTCCTATCGAACAAGATTATTATGTGGATGGACGTGCATTCCGACTTCCTGCAGAGATAGCGGCTAATCGTCCACTTCGCATAAGTCTGTCTACTGGTATCGTATCTCGTAATCTCGGAACGGAAATGCATATCCCTCCTACCGAAGTGTATGGTCGGGAACTCCAAGGTGGAGCAGCCCAATTGCTTTACCTCCCGCTCAATCCCACAAAGAAACTCAAGCAATTCACCCTACGCTGCTTGTCGAACGACATTGTAGTCGGAATCATGGGAATCACTCTATTGCGAAATAAATAAAAACAACATACATTATGAAGAAAATTATTACATCATTAATGTTGCTTGCTTTGGCAACATCGCTGAATGCACAGCAACTGGCTTTCCCTGAAGCACAAGGATGGGGACGCTTTGCAACAGGTGGACGAACTGGTTCGGTCTATCATGTCACCAATCTCAACGACAGTGGCACAGGCTCCCTTCGTGATGCAGTGTCTGCCAAAAACCGCATCATCGTATTTGATGTGGCAGGTGTCATCAAACTTCAGAGCCGACTCGTATTCTCAAGCAATCTCTATGTAGCAGGACAAAGTGCTCCAGGTGAGGGAATTACTGTTTATGGAAATGGAGTTTCGTTCTCTGGTGCAACCAACACCATCGTCCGATACATGCGTTTCCGAATGGGAGTTGGAGGCGATTCGGGCAAGGATTGTGCAGGTGTTTCAAACGGAACAAACATGATCTTCGACCATTGCTCCTTTGCATGGGGTAGGGACGAGACATTCTCCATCAATCCCGACGGCAAGGGCGACCTTCATAGTATCACCATTCAGAATTGCGTTGTAGGTCAAGGTCTTATGTCTCACTCAGCAGGTGGTTTGATGCAGGCAGACAAGATTACGCTTTATCGTAATTTCTATTGCGACAACTCCACTCGAAACAACAAGGTGAAGGGTGTCAACCAATATGTCAACAACCTCGTCTACAACTGGAAAGATGGCGCCTACATCATGGGTGGCGATTCCGAAGGACAGAGTTATTGCAATATCGTGGGCAACCTCTTCATCAATGGTCCAATGGGTGATGGAAACGCCTTTTCGGTAGGAAACACCAATTTCCATTGCTATGTGAAGGACAATCTTCAGGATAATGACAAGAATGGCAAGTTCAATCCTTCAGCAGTCACAAACTTTGCTGGTTCGGATGTGGTTGCTACTCCTTACGATTACCCCGTACTCGAAACTATTTCTGCCACAGAGGTTTACAATAACTTGGAGCGTGTGGGTGCTTCTTTCCCTCAGCGCGACTATGTGGATTGGTATATGGTCGACGAATGCAGATCGTTGGGTAAGGAGGGTGCATTCCTTTCAAACGAGGGAAGTCTTCCTTTCGGAACTCCAGACACATGGACCGTATGGAAAGGTAATGGTCGAGTTGATTCAGACAATGACGGTATTCCTGACTTTTGGGAAGAAGTGCTCGGAACCGACCCTAAGAAAAATGATGCTATGACCATCGATGAGTCTGGATATACCAATATCGAACGCTATCTCAACACTTTACCAGACCAAGGCGGCATCGAATGGATGCGTGCTCCGATGCTTATCGAACAGACTGCCCAAGGCATCACTTCGATGGAAATCAAGTGGCGCAACTGGACTTATGGAGTGAACGGTTTCGATGTGGAAATGAAATCAGCCGATAATGATTGGGAGATTGTTGCTTCAACCAACGGCGAAACAAAGGCTCTCATCTCCAATCTCGAACCTGAAACGGCTTATTCTATTCGTATTAAAGCATATACATTCCAAGGTACAGGCTTGGCAGAGACAGAATTCTCTGATTACAGCGAGGTGGTGACTTTCAAGACTTTGCCTGTAAAGGCCGAAATGATTGATGCTTATTCATACCAACCAGATGCTACGTGGAAGTCTGATGCCATTTCTTGGGACTTCACTTCTGATAGTTGGAACACTGACAACGGACTGTTTGCCAATGGAATGAAAGTGCTTCTTGTCGACGGCAACGTGAACATTGCAAATGATGTCGAACCAGAATGTGTGGTTGTTAATAGCACTGAGAATGTGACTATCAGCGGCGAAGGTGCTATCACGGGATATACTTCGCTCAACAAGATAGGCAAGGGTACACTTACCATCAGCGGTTCGCACAATTATCGTGGAATGACAGTTTGCCACGAAGGTTCTATCGACTTTGCTACTCTCAAGGATGGTGGTGTGGCAAGCAGTATTGGTGGTAGTCAGGAATTTGCACAAAACTGGATATTCAACGGAGGAACTTACAACTATACTGGTACATCTACTTCAACCAACCGCTCTGCTTCAGTCAAGAAGGAAAGTACATTTGCAGTAAAGAATTCTGCAACAACTGTTACAATGAACGGCACTTTCGAAGGGGCAGGGAACCTTGTCATTTCAGGAAAGGGAACTGTTCGTCCTAACACTACAAAGTTCTTTGGCTATACAGGTAAAACTATCCTCGAAGGCGGTACACTCAATCTTCCTAATGCAGAAGTTTCGAACAACGGAATTGGTTCTTCTTCAAAACTCGTCTTTGCAGGTGGCACTCTCACAACTAAGGGAGAGACAGAAGGTTACGAGAATTATACATTCCCTATCGAAGTGCGTGAAGGAACCACTTCGCAGTTCTCGCCAAACCGCAACTGCTACATCAAGAGCACATTCACAGGAAGCGGAAATCTTCAGATTAACTTCCCATACGTTCGAGAATATTTGCAAGGCAATTTCGATAACTTCACAGGTCGTATCATTGCCAATGCAACTGCTTCGGGCAATCTCTGTATGCTCAACGGGAAGAACCTTACGAAGGCTGTCATTGAACTGAAGAACGGTTGTCGTATCTGCGATTGGGAAACTGCGGGCAATATGACTATCGGTGGACTTGCCGGTGCTTCAGGCACTTATCTCAGCGGTTCGAGCAAGCAGACAAACAATTTCACTTGTACCTGGACAATCGGTACTGCCAACACCGACGAGACATTCCGCGGAACCATCAACAACTGGTCTTGTTCGGGTAGTGGACATGTCGGAACAGTCAATATCATCAAGTCGGGTACGGGTCTTTGGCGTCTTACGGGTAGCAACGACTATTGCGGTACCACAACAGTCAATGCAGGTACTCTCATCGTCAATGGTTCGAACACAGGAACTGGTGCCGTGACAGTAAATGCAAATGCAAAACTTGCGGGTTATGGAAACATTGCGGGTGCTGTGACAATCAAGTCGAATGCAACCATTTACGCAGGTGATACTACAATGACTAAGCGTTTGACAATCAAGGGAAAACTCAGTGTTAATCGAAATGGTGTTGTTCGCATACCAGTATCTGTTGGTGAGACAGTCAAGTGGAACGGAATCAACCTTTCGGGTGGAGCATCGTTCATAAGTTCTATTCTCTCGCTCGAGAACTTCAAGTCCGACGAAGCACTCGACATCCCAGTTGGAACAGAACTCAAGTTGTTCACCATCACAGGCACTGCAACGGGAACATTCTCCGAAATCCAGCCAGCCACCCCAGGTGCCAACAAGGTTTGGGACACCACCGATCTCTTGACAAAGGGCATTCTCCGTGTTATCGAAGATCCTGCCGTTAGCATCCGCAGTGCTCAGGCAGACGCTTCTGCATCAGATATTTACGACCTCACTGGTCGCAAACGTCCATCAATGAATAAAGGTATCAATATTATTAACAGAAAAAAGATTATTGGTATCCGATAATATTTATCTCCCACAGAGCCACAGAGCTCTCAGAGACCTCCGGTTAGTAATATTAGAGCCCACGGGCTTTGGCACTTCGTGCTACGCAAGGGAGATCACAGAGCCATCCGGATAGTGAGTCATAGATTACCGGCTCGCAGACTCTGTGTTCTCTGCCGCGAAGCTCGGAACGAGCCAAAGCCCGTGTGCTCCAAAAAATATCATTTGCAAAAAACTCCGTGTGCTCTGTGACTCTGTGGGAAAAAAAATAATTGGTTTATAATGTGATACAAACGGACATAAAAGTGATTACACATTTTTCCAGACAACAAAAGAAACAAATTAAAAAGTAATGAAAAGATATTCCTTCCTCGTTTTGATGCTTCTTCTTTCAATAGCATCATTCGCACAAAAGAAAGTGCAAACATATTATTTGTGGCAAGAAAAGGCTGCACCAACTTCAAACGGAATCACTGCTGCAGAAGTGGACAAAGGTCCTTATGTTGAAAATGTGACCAACCCAATGCTCACTGTCTATCTTCCCGAAAAACCAAATGGATTGGCAGTACTCGCTTGTCCTGGTGGCAGTTACCTGCAAGTGTGGCAAGGCACAGAAGGACATAATCTTGCCGAATGGTACAACGACCAAGGCATTGTCTATGCAGTCCTGAAATACCGTCTCCCAAATGGACATAAAGAAGTGCCGCTCGATGATGTTCATCGTGCAATGGAGATTATGAAGAGCCATCAGGCAGAGTATGGATTCACCAAACTTGGCATCCAAGGTTGCAGTGCCGGAGGACATCTTGCTTCTACTGCCGCAACCCACTACACAAGTGCAGCAAATCGTCCTGACTTCCAGATACTTTTCTATCCAGTCATCTCTTTCGATCCAGCATATACCCACATGCTTTCTCGCGAGGACTTGATTGGAAAGGATGCGCCACAGTTCGATGTCGACCTATATAGCAATGAGCGTCAAGTGACTGCCGACACCCCACCTGCATTCATCATGGCAAGCAGCGATGATGGACTTGTGCCTGTTCGCAATAGCGTGGAATATTACAATGCACTTGTTGCCCACAATGTTCCCGTGTCTATGCATCTCTACCCAACTGGCGGTCATGGTTGGTGCGGCAACACCAATTTCCCCTACCGCAAGATGTGGATGGACGAGCTCAAATGTTGGTTGGAGAAGCAAAACTAACGTTGTAACATTGTAACATTGTAACATTGTAACAAATTTTTTGCTCATTCCGAGCGAAAAGTGTATCTTTGCGGTGATGTATGCAAGATCAAAAGAATTATGCTTGACAAATTGAATAAAAGTTTGCTTGAGGGCAACCACATGAGTGCCATCAACCTCGACGAGGCAGAAGAACATACCTGCCTGAACTGCGGAACGACGTTTCGTGGTGACTATTGTCCGCACTGTCGCCAGAAGGCTAGTACCAAACGACTCTCCACCTCCGATTCGGTAAAGAATATCGTCTCAAAATTCGTGACGCTGGATAGTGGTCTGCTGCATACCATCATCAACCTGATTTATCGCCCCGGCTATATGGTACGCGACTACCTTAAGGGGCACCGTGTGGAGTATGTCGAGCCGATGATGCTCCTGTTTCTCCTCCTTGCCATCGATTATTTATTCCCTGATACAGAATCAGATACAGCATTGACCTTCCCCGAGCGGTGGGCGGTGCTGAAGGGTGATTATCCCTTCGCCCACCAACTGTTGTCGGCATGGTATTGGATGTTCTCCGATATGCAGCGATCTATAGTTGTTGTGTGCATCATGATGTCACCTGCCGTCACTCTTTCGCTCAAGCTGTTGCGGTTGAAGGAGAAGGCACTCAATCTGTCCGAATCGTTTCATGTACTGCTCTATGCGCTCTGTTATTATGGCGTGATGATAGTCGTCCTCGATACTATCGACCTGATTGTTTCTGTCCCAAAGGGGGGTGATTATTTCGTGTTAGGTATGATGTTTTTGGTGTTTTTTGCGATAGTCCGCACCTGCACCGACATGAGTTGGCTTAAGCTGGCACTATTTGTGGTGATTTTCCCCATTATTTTTTTTATTTTATTATTACTCTACCTGCTGTTGTTTATGCTGGTATTACATCTAAGTTTGCCGAAGGAAGTCTACGATACGATCAATTTGATGCACTTTTAAACAGCAATCATAAAACTCATTTAGCTTCGCCATACAGGGAGATGACTTAGGTCTTTTTATCAAATCTTTTAAATGATTTATTCAATACTATTCAGTGTTTAGGGAAAATCATTTAAGAGTTTTAATAGGTTGATAATCAAGTAATTGACAAAATGTCATAGTGCTGATTATCAGGTAGTTAGGTGTGTTGGGATGTATTCCTGAGGGGGTGTGATCTGTGTGCAGTTTGACTGATTTGGTAGACACAGTTTGTTACAATGTTACAATGTTACAATGTTACACGGGCATTTTTTAGGGTTACGACTTCGCGGCTATATTAAAAAAACTATTTAGTTAATAGTAAAAATAGTATTTATAAGGCATAAAATATCCA
>DCIW01000092.1 GCA_002317225.1 Prevotellaceae bacterium UBA1716
TCGGGCGATGTCTTAACTGCAAGTGTAGAGGCTACGAAGGCTATCGAAGAAGAACCTCAGAATTATGAGGCATATATCATCAGAGGTCAGATAAGTATGGCGTTTGGAGATAAGAAAGGCGCTTCTGATGATTTGAAAAAGGCTGTGGAACTCAATCCAGAACTTCTAAACCAAATGAATGGTGAGTTTAAGAGTAAGGAGAATGGACATTGCCATTAGTTGAGTTTTGTACGAAACGTGAAGAAGGATGAATGAAGAAAGAAAAAGGATAAGTGAAGAGTGAAGAACGAAGAGTGAAGAATTTCCTACCGGACTTGTAATCTCACCAGAGGTTCAACTACAGCGGTAGCAAATTCTTCACTCTTCGTTCTTCACTCTTCACTCTTCACTCTTCGTCCTTCACTATTTTATATTCTGTCTAATCTTAGTCAAGAACTTCTGCATTCGTTCTTCGTCCTTAGTGTCAATGATTTCGATGATTTCTTTCATCTCATCACGAATCTGCGAGACTTGATCCTTAGTGTAAGGGTTGAAAAGGATTTCGCGGAGAAGAGTGTCGTCTTCACCAAGAACGCCTTTTGCAATCTTCATGTGGCGCTTGAAGGTGGTACCAGGAGCATCCTGATGCTTCATCACGGCAGCGAAAGCAAAAGTAGAGATGAATGGAATACTCAATGAGTAAGCCACGGTCTTATCATGCTCCTCAAAAGAATATTCGCAGATGTTGAGTTCAAGACGAGAGTACAACTCCTTGAAGAAGCAACGAGCCATAAAGTCACCCTCGTTAATGATGATGGCATTCTCCGAAGCAAGTTTGCCAAGGTTAGCGAATGTAGGACCAAACATAGGGTGGGTACTAACATAACGCATACCAGTAGACTCATAGAACTCCTTGAAGCCAGTCTTTACAGATGAGATGTCCGAGAGAATACAAGTCTCTGGGAGATAAGGAATGACTTCCTCAAACACCTTGAGAGTGTACTTCAAACTAACTGCGTTGATAACGAGTTCTGGTTTGAATTCCTTAATCTCTTCAAGAGTAGTGAAACGCTGGGTGTTGTACATGAAGCGAAGACGCTTTGGGTCAATCTCATATACAGCAACTTCGTGGTCGAAACTTAGCAGGTCGGTGAAGAATGAACCCATCTTACCGGCACCTAATATTAATATCTTCATAAAGCCCCCCGACCCCCCTTATCGCGTCAGCGCTTTCGAGCTTGACGAGAAAGAACGGGGCGGCCATCCGGTTTGGGGGAGGATGGCATTAATGTGTTGTGCCCCCAAGACAATCCATCCTTTACAATCCGGATGGCTGCCCCCTTGGGGGGATAGGGGGCTATTACTTATTAATCACTTCCATCTGCTGGTTGACACTCTCCTCGTGAATATGCTCGAAGATTCCCTTGATACATTCTGGGTCGATACCGAGGATAGACCCCTGAGCACCACGCTTGTCGAGAATTTCGCTATAACGAGTAGTCTGAACGATAGTCATACCATGCTCCTTCTTGTACTGACCGATTTCGCGACTGATACGCATACGCTTTGCAAGAATGTCGATGAGGTCGTTGTCAATCTCATCAATCTGCTTACGGAGTTGAGAGAGTGGTTCGGTAGTCTGACCTTGTTCACGGATTACAAGGAGAGAGAGGATGTAGTCAAGAATATCTGGAGTAACCTGCTGGCTTGCATCACTCCAAGCCTTGTCAGGAGTGCAGTGGCTCTCCACGATAAGACCATCCATACCAAGGTCCATTGCCTGCTGGCAGAGTGGGGCGATAAGGTCACGCTTACCACCAATGTGGCTTGGGTCGTTCACGATTGGAAGGTCTGGATAACGACGGTGAAGTTCGATAGGAATCTGCCACATAGGGAGATTACGGTAAATCTTCTTGTCGTATGAAGAGAAACCACGATGGATAGCACCAAGCTTCTTTACACCAGCACGGTTGATACGCTCGAGAGCACCAATCCAGAGTTCGAGGTCTGGGTTGACAGGGTTCTTAACAAGAACAGGAACATCAACACCCTGAAGCGAATCTGCAAGTGACTGCATTGCGAAAGGATTAGCACTTGTACGAGCACCAACCCAAAGGATGTCAATACCATACTTGAGAGCGAGTTCAACATGCTCAGGAGTGGCAACCTCAGTAGCAGTAAGCATACCTGTAGCCTGCTTAACCTGTTGCATCCAAGGGAGTGCCATTTCACCATTACCTTCGAAGCCTCCTGGTTTTGTACGAGGTTTCCAAATACCTGCACGGAACATGTGGCAACCTTTTGCTGCCAACTGTTGTGCTGTAGTCATCACTTGCTCTTCTGTTTCGGCTGAGCATGGGCCTGCAATTACGAAAGGACGTGGGTTGTCACTTGGTAAACCGAGAGGTTGAAGTTCTAATTCCATATAAAGCCCCCCGACCCCCCAAGGGGGCGGCCATCCGGTTGGGGGGAGGGATGACTCGTATGTTAGTTTTTGTTTTGTTACTTTATTCTATTTGTTGAATACGGCTTTGATGCGTTCGAGGGCGATTTGCATTTTCTCGTCCTTTGCACAAAGTGAGATGCGGAGATAACGCTTGCCGTTAGTACCGAAGATGAAGCCTGGAGTGATGAATACTCTTGCTTCGTGGAGAACCTTCTCTGTAAGGTCTTCAACATCAGCATACTCTTCAGGGATGCGTCCCCAGAGGAACATACCTTGCTGAGTTGGGTCGAACTTACAACCGAGAGTAGTCATGATTTCTTCTGCAATCTTGCGACGAGTTGCGTAAGTCTCAATATTTGCCTGAGTGTGCCAAGCCTCTGTGTTGTCGTAAGCCTGAGCAGCAGCAAGTTGGAGTGGACGGAAAGTACCTGAGTCGATATTTGACTTAATCTTAAGAATCCACTGAACGAATGTGCTGTTCGTTGCAAGCATACCAACACGCCATCCAGGCATATTGTGCGACTTACTCATTGAGTTGAACTCAATACAGCATTCTTTTGCTCCCGGAACTTGAAGGATAGAGAGGTGCTCATCCTTATTTAATATAAAGGAGTATGGGTTGTCGTTCACAACTACGATGTTGTGCTTCTTAGCGAATGCCACAATCTTCTCGTAAAGTTCGCGAGTAGCACGACCACCAGTAGGCATGTTTGGATAATTAGTCCACATCAAGCGGTATTTACCATTTGACGATTTACCATTTACCATTTCTTTGTCCTCAGCCATCAACTTCTCGAGTTGGTCAAAATCTGGTTGCCAACCATTATCCTCCTTCAAGTCATAGTTTACAATCTGTTGACCGAGAATCTTGCTAAGACTTGTATAAGTTGGATAACCTGGGTTTGGTACAAGTACCTTATCACCAGGGTTGCAGAGAGCGAGAGTAACGTGAAGTATACCTTCCTTCGAACCGATAAGAGGCTGAATTTCAGATGCTGGGTCAAGTTCTACATCATACCAACGCTTGTAGAAACTTGCCATTGCCTTGCGAAGTTCAGGAATACCAACTGTAGGTTGATAACCATGAGCATCAGCCTTCTTCGCATTCTCGCAGAGCACTTCGATAGTCTCTGGTGAAGGTGGCATGTCTGGACTGCCGATTGCAAGTGATATGATGTCTTTGCCCTGAGCATTGAGTTGGGCAACTTCCTTCAATTTTCTTGAAAAGTAATATTCGCTAACGAGCGAAAGTCTGTCTGCTGGTTGTATCATATAGGCCCCCGACCCCCGAAGGGGGCGGCCATCCGGTCTGGGGGAGGATGGCATTAGTGTATTACCCCCAAGCAATCCATCCTTAACAATCCGGATGGCTGCCCCCTTGGGGGGATAGGGGGCTTCTATAATGTAGATCTGCCTTGTTTGTATTCTCCTAAGATCTTAAGTTGCTTTGTTAATGGTCTCACTGCATCAATTGATTGGCGATAACGAGTGTAGTCATCATACATCACATCAATGTAGAACATATATTCCCATTCGCGACCGATGATAGGGAGAGACTGAATCTTTGTGAGATTGATCTTGTAGAAAGAGAAGATGCTCAATACTTGTGAGAGCGAACCCTCGTTGTGAGGAAGAGTGAAAGCCAAACTAGCCTTGTTAGATTTGCTTGGAGTGCAGAGTTCTTCTGCCTGCCAAGGATCGCTGAGTACAAGGAAACGGGTGAAGTTGTGCTTGTTTGTCTCGATTTCCTCCTCAAGCACCTTCATGCCATAGAGTGGGGCAGCAAACTTCGAACAAATAGCGGCATGTCCTTTGAGCGCACCTTCGCTTATAGCCTTTGCCGAACCCGCAGTATCGTCAGTTTCCACCACCTTGAAGTTCTTGTGTCGGCTGAGGAAGTCGCGGCACTGCATGAGTGCTACAGGGTGAGAGTTGACTTCTGTGATGCTATCCCAATCGTCTTCAGGCAGACACATGATTGAGTGGCTGATGCGGAGTTTGTGTTCACCTACAACCTGCATACCGCTATCGCGAAGCAGTTCGTAGTTGTGTAGGAGTGAACCAGCGATGGTATTCTCAATTGCGACAAGAGCCACGACATTTGAATCCTTTTTCATCTCTGCAAACACATCCTCGAATGTCTCGCAACAGATGAGTTCGATGTCTTCGTCCTCAAAATATCGGTGGCTTGCCACATCGTGGAACGACCCGATTTGTCCTTGTATTGCTATCTTCATATATAAAATGAAATCCCACTCGTATGAGCGGGATTGTTATATTGTTATTTAGTTGTTATGATTGCATCTTGATATTGCACATAAAATCCCGCTCTTACTGTTTGCTAAAGTAAAAGTAAAAAAAGAAATATGTGCTAAAATATGACTGCATATAGTTGTCTTCTTTAATTCGACTGCAAAATTAGTCATTATTATTCAAACTGCAAACAATTTGACACAAAAACTTACTTCAATTCAGTAAAAATGGTATAATCTCACCGCTGTGGTATGCTAAAACATAACAAAACGACATATTTCTTTGTCGGGGTGCTCAAAAGTCCGTACCTTTGCAAAAGATATGGATTTATAGGAACTTTGTAGAACTCAACGAAGTTCATTTGTGTGAAAGGTGCGCTACGCGCCAAATAGAAAAAACATTGGAGAAACAATAAAAACATAAAAAAACAATTGACTACGTCTAGCTAAAGGTTCTATTTATGTTTTTTCTTGTTTTTGTTCTGTTTCTTGAAGGTTTTTCTTAACATGGCCCAAAGGGCATAAATGTTAAATTGCACTTAATCCCATATACCTAATTATATATAAGGTGAAAAGATAAAAAAAGGAAAGATGGCTCTGGTAAATCTGAAACGTGACCTTTCGCGGCTTGCGATGCCGATATTCATTGAGACCTTGCTCATTACCGTAATGGGCAATGTCGACATATTCATGCTCAGCCAGTATGATGACAATGCGGTTGGAGCAGTGGGAATGGTCAATCAGTTGATGTCGTTCGCTTTGCTCATATTCCAAATCATCAATGTGGGTACATCCGTGCTTTGTTCGCAATATATCGGGGCAGGGCAACGAGGTCGTATGGTGCAAGTGACTGGAGTGGCGATGCTGCTCAACCTCTTTCTCGGAGCAGTAGTGAGCACGACTCTTTTCTTCGGAGCACCATGGTTGCTTTCTGCAATGGGACTCCGTGCAGAACTGATGGACCACGGCATTCCATATATGAAGATAGTGGGAGCATTCGTATTCTTCCAGGCAATACATACTACCATATCCGCCTCACTTCGAGCTGACAAGAAAGCCATGTACCCAATGGTGGTCGTCTTCATAGTCAATGTACTCAATATCATAGCCAACTACGGACTTATCTTCGGACATTGGGGACTTCCTGCCCTCGGTGCAACGGGTGCAGCAATAGGTACAGCCTTCTCACGAGGCATGGCGATGGTCTTACTCCTTATTATATTATTCTGGAAACACATACCATTCCGCAATTTCATGCGAGTGCTATTCCATCCACGAGGCACGGGAGGCATGGCAGAAGTGGGCAATCTGCTCAAGATTGGACTTCCTTCTGCGGGCGAGAATATGTCGTACAATGCTCAGCAGATTATGGTGACTTTCTTTATCAATATGATTGGAAATGATGAACTTACCACCTTCACTTATATAACCAATATCTCCATTATCGCATTTGTGTTCTGTATCTGTATGGCACTTGCGGGAGCGATAAGCATCGGGCACCTGGTAGGCGAACACAAACCGCATGCCGCTTATGTGCTTGGCAATTGGATATTGAAGTGGTCAATCATAATCACGCTTGCACTTTCTACTCTGTTTGCTGTGTTTGGCAAACAAATCTTTGGTGCCCTAACCGACAATCAATATATCATCGGACTTGGTTGCACAATCATGTTTATCAATGTGATACGCGAGTTGGGGCGAGTCATCAACATTTATGCCACAAACGTGCTTCGTGCCACAGGCGATGTGATGTTCCCGTTCTATCTCGGAGTTATCGTACAATGGTCGGCAGGAGTCTTCTGCGGATGGTTGTTCTCGCTTGTGCTTGGTTGGGGCCTCATCGGTATGTGGATGGCATTTATTCTTGATGAAAACATCCGTGGTGCAGTCTTCATCTGGCGATGGCGAAGTATGAAGTGGGCAAAGAAAGCATTCGTGTAGCTTGTTGCGGTAAAGAAAAAATTATCGAAATTTTTGTTTTTATCCTACATCCTACACCCTTTTTGTGGGAAAAACAGGTTGCTTGATCTTTTCTACCTACACCTTTGCCCTAACGTGAAGGCTTCGGCATAAGTACATAAACAGTTTTGCCACACTGTGGCAAACGTTTGCCATTATAGTGGCAAAGCTTTGCCAAAGTGTGGCAAGACCTGTAACTATCTTATGTATCAATGCGTTTGACCTTATTTTGCCAAAAACATATCGGGAAGTGCATAAGGGTGTAGGATGTAGGATAAAAACAAAAATTTCGACTTTTTTTCTTCAAAACAGCTTCTCGATGATTTCCTCCTGAGTGAGTTCGAGCAGTTCCACCTCCTTCTTCATCTGCGGAAGCATCTCTTCGAAGAAGGCTTTTTTGCGCTGGTTCTTCACACGACGGAGGGCGGTAGGGGCAACGAAATAGCCCACCCCTCGCTTGTTTAGTATGATCTCCGACATGGTGAGTCGTTCGTATGCTCGCACCACCGTGTTTGGGTTAACTTCCAGTCGCACAGCCATTTCGCGAACGGACGGAATCATCTCACCAGCCTTCAACTCGCCTCGTATTATCTTTTCGCCTATGTAGTCCACAATCTGCATGAACACAGGGCGTGGTTCGGTAAATTTCATAAGCAACAATTATTAAAGTGACTTTACTTTCTTATAAAGATATGTGATTGTCAGACCAAGGTAAACCAAGAGGA
>DCIW01000013.1 GCA_002317225.1 Prevotellaceae bacterium UBA1716
TGTTCTATGCAGGCGTATTCCCATTCCTTAAGTTTGCTACAAAACTCATGGTATTCAAGTATGGTGTCGACCCAGAACTTGCAGGCCTTATCCCAGCGATGCTTCCATTCGGTACCATCTTCCTCACACCATTCTTCGGTGGAATCTACGACAAGCATGGTAAGGGTGCCACTCTCATGATCATCGGTTCAATCCTCCTCACTTTGGTTCACATCACATTCGCACTTCCAGTAAGCAATGTAGTTCTTGCCATTGCCGTAATGGTAGTTCTTGGTATCGCCTTCGGTCTTGTACCATCAGCCATGTGGCCATCAGTTCCAAAGATTATCCCAATGAAGCTTCTCGGTACTGCATACGCCGTTATCTTCTACATCCAGAACATCGGTCTCTCAATGGTTCCAATGTGGATTGGTTCGGTAAATGAGAAGAACACAGATGCTAATGGCATCATCAACTATACCGAATCGATGACTATCTTCGCCGGCTTCGGTGTTGTAGCCATCATCATCGCCTTCCTCCTCCTTCTCGAGGACAAGAAGAAAGGCTATGGTCTCCAGCAGCCTAACGTAAAATAATTACAATAACTCTTAAAATCATTTATTATCATGGAAGACAATTCAAATCTTATCGTGAACGAGTCAGCGAAAAGCAACCTCGTAGAAGCCACCAAATGGGCTAAGTTCCTTTGTATTCTCGCAGCTATTGGAGCAGCATTCATGGTTTTAGCGGGATTAGGCGTAATCGCTGTCTCTGCAATTGGCGGAGCTATGGCAGATTCAGGCTTAACTGGTGGAGTAGGAGTTGGCGTTGGTATCTTCTACCTCGTCTTTGCCGCAATCTACGTCATTCCTCTCATGAAGGCATTCAAGTGGATCAGCAAGACTCGCGAGGCAATAAGCGACAACAGCAGCTCAGCTTTCGAAGAGGCATCGTACAACCTCCGCTTCGTCCTCAAGTTCTTCGGTATCCTCTCTATCGCAGTCATCATTCTCTACATCGTAATCATGATTGGTGTGGTAGCGTTCGGTGCTGCAAGTGCATTCGGAACAATGTAAAAACTCATAACTCAAAACTCAAAACTCTTAAACTATGTTTGAAGGACAGCCAAAAGGTCTTTGGACCTTAGCATTAGCAAACACAGGTGAGCGTTTCGGTTACTACACCATGCTCGCAGTGTTCATCCTCTTCCTCCAAGCCAACTTCGGTTGGTCATCAGGTACAGCAGGAACAGTTTATTCATCATTCCTCGCATGCGTGTACTTCCTCCCTATCATAGGTGGTGCAGCAGCAGACAAGTGGGGATATTCTAAGATGGTTACCATTGGTATCTTCATCATGTTCCTTGGTTACGCATTGCTTTCTATCCCAATGGGATCAAATATGGTGGCAATCGCAGCAATGGCAGCAGCACTTCTCCTTGTCAGCCTCGGCACAGGTCTCTTCAAGGGCAATCTCCAGGTAATGGTTGGTGACCTCTACAACGACCCTCTCTATGCCGACAAGCGCGATGCAGGTTTCTCACTCTTCTATATGCTTATCAACGTAGGTGCCATGTTTGCCCCAACAGCAGCAATCGGCATCATGAAGTGGGCTCAGGAATCTCTCGGTGTAAGCGAAGCAGATTCTTATCACTTCGCCTTTGCCGTAGCATGTGTATCACTTATCGTTTCAATCGGTATCTACTACACATTCAAGTCTACATTCGCTCACGTTCTCACTCCTGCCGTTAAGGTTAAGGCTGCTAATGCTTCTGCAGGCAGCAGTGCTGACGATGCTGACGACACAAAGGAACGTATCGTATGTCTTTGCCTTGTATTTGCAGTAGTTATCTTCTTCTGGATGGCATTCCACCAGAACGGTGCCACACTCACTTATTTCGCTCGTGACTTCGTTGCAACAAGTGCTACAGGCGTTACAGCTATGGAAATGGACGTAACGAACCTCGTGGCTTGTATCTTCATCGTTTACGGTCTTTTCGGTCTCTTCCAGAACAAGGGCAAGGGTCAGATTATTTCAATCGCTTTGATTGGTGCAGCAGTTGCATACCTCGTTTACAAGTTCCAGAGCGTAGGTGAAGTTGAAGTAAATGCTCCTATCTTCCAGCAGTTCAACCCATGTTTCGTAATTGCTCTCACTCCAGTAAGTATCGCCCTCTTCGGATGGTTGAACAAGAAGGGCAAGGAACCTAAGGCACCAGTAAAGATTGGTCTTGGTATGCTCGTAGCAGCAGTTGCTTACTTGCTGATGACTACTTCTACACTTGGTCTTCCTGCTCCAAATGCAGCAAATCCAGAGCACTTGGCAGACATGAATCCAAACCTCCTCGTATCTACTTACCTTATCCTTACATTCGCCGAACTTCTCCTCTCTCCAATCGGTATCTCATTCGTTACCAAGGTTGCTCCAGAGAAGTATAAGGGTGTGATGATGGGTCTTTGGTTCGGTGCTACAGCAGTAGGTAACTTCCTCGTAGCCATCCCAACAATGCTTTGGGGCAACGACCACTACGTTGTATGGGGAACTCTCATGGCAATCTGCCTCGTAGCAGCACTCTTCATCTTCTCAATCATCAAGAAGCTTAACAAGGTAGCATAATGGCACATCCTAAAGGACTATATCTCCTTTTTGTAACTGAAATGTCAGAGCGTTTTTCATACTACGGTATGAGGGCGCTCTTGACGCTTTATATGATTTCTGCCCTCTTCACGATGGAAGGGGCGGCAGAAGTGTATGGCACATTCACAAGTCTCGTATATATCACACCACTCGTGGGTGGATACATTGCCGACCGCTATTGGGGCAATCGACGAAGCATCTTCACCGGAGGATGCCTCATGGCAGTGGGACAGATGTTGATGTTCCTCAGTGCTTGTTTTGTCAAGCAGAGCATATTCGTGGAAGACGGTGCTATCGATGCATCGGTGGACAACAGTCTCTCGCTTATGCTTATGTACTCAGGCCTTGGTCTCCTCATCCTCGGTAATGGTTTCTTCAAACCAAATATCGTGACAATGGTGGGTGATCTCTACGAACCAAACGATCGTCGCAAGGATTCAGCCTTCACCATCTTCTATATGGGAGTGAACGTGGGAGCACTCTTTGCACCACTCGTTTGTGGACTCTTCGAGGGCGACATCATGAATCCGGGACGCTTCAAGTGGGGATTCCTTATTGCTGCGATAGTCATCACACTCTCAATGCTCATCTTCTTGGTGAAGAAGAACCAGTACCTCGTATCTCCAGACGGACGACAACTCGGACTTGCTCCTTCAAAAAAGGAAGAAGATCGTGCCGAACTCAACAAACCGCTCACTACAAGCGACTACAAGCACATGGCCGTCATCTTCATCCTCGCCTTGTTTGTCATCTTCTTCTGGGCGGCATACGAACAGGCGGGCATCTCACTCACCTACTTTGCCGACAAGCAGACCGACCGAGTATTCTTCGGTTGGGAAATGCCGACATCATGGTTCCAGACCTTCCCTGCCTTCTTCTGCGTGGCATTGGCTCCAGTAATGAGTTGGATGTGGCCAAAGCTTGGCAAGTACGAACCTCATCCCGTTCAGAAACTCGCCATCGGTCTCCTTATCCTCTCGTTCAGCTATTTCCTCATCTCGTTTGGAGTGAAGGATGTGACTCCAGGAATGCGAGTTAGCTTCATGTGGCTCACAAGCCTTTACTTCTTCCAGACGGTCGGTGAACTTGCCCTCTCCCCTATCGGACTCTCGCTTGTCAACCGACTCTCACCACGCCGCTTTGCCGGACTGATGATTGGTATCTGGTATCTTGCCACAGCAGTGAGCAACTACCTTGCCGGTCAACTCTCCACTCTCTATCCTGACGGCAAATCGGGTTCGAAGTACCTCCTCGGCTACGAGATATCCAATCTGCACGAGTTCTTCCTCGTCTTCGTCATAGCCTCAGGCATTGCGTCAATTGTTCTCTTTGCCATCACTCCTTTCCTTAAGAAGATGATGAAAGATGTAGAATAGCAATAACGCGGTTGACCAATGGTCAAAAAAAATAATAAGCAAACCAACAAAAAGCTCCATCTCAATTAAGGGACGGAGCTTTTTTTTCTTATATCTTTATATTAAAAAAGAATTAATTACCTCATCAATATTCCTGTCGTAGTATACTTTTTTCCAGCCTTAAGGATGAGAAGTCGATTATCTTCAAGCACCTTCTGAGCCTTATTCTCAGCCTGGTTGCTGGCAACACCGATGATATCATCAGCATCGCCATCAGTGTAGTCGCTGAAAGTGACATTGCGATAAACAACAAGTTGATCGATAAGATTCTTCGAAACCACGACATAAGCCTTTGGCTTGAGAGTGATGTACGAAAGCATAGTGGCAGGATCGTTGAATGCAGGAACACCATAACGACCAACACTTAGAGTCATAGCACCTGCACCAGAGTTATTCACATCGTTCAAGTCGCAAAGCCAAGTGCCATAATCATCAGCAAGAGCCACACGCTGAGCATTGATAGTGATTGTGTGTGCCACATCCGTATTGTAAGTATAAGCCACATATACACCCTTCGAATAGTCCTTTGCTGTAGAAGTGATACCCACCGTATTAGGAATGAGGTTTCTTATTATATTATTATTGTCCTCAGTACCCGTAGTTACCGTCCATGTGGCAGGTACCCATTCTTCACCTTCGAGTTTTTCCGCATTGACAGTCAATTTCGAAGGCAATTCATAAGTAATCCTTTGATTGCGAGCATATTCGTCCTTTTCTATATCAAAAGATATAACCTTGCTCATCTCGCTAATATTGCGAAGCACCACAGGACAAGGGTATCCATCGTAGGAGATGAGATTGGCATCATCATCATCATTATCGAGTTCGGTAATATGATGAGTTCCTGGGAACGAATCAAAATCCGTATCCTCAACGCCTATCAGGAAGTCGCCCTGAGTACCGCAAGCACGAACAAGTCTGAAACAAGCACGGGTAGTCACATTGATTGCGTTCTGTGTCCAATACTGTGCGTTTGTGCTGTCCACTCTCCACACGAGCAGACCATGCCCAGGAAGATATTTGTCCCATTTATCTTTTTGCCTGTTCTCCATCATGAAGAACACATCGTCCTGATATGAGCGCAACATACAAGCATCGGTCGAAGTCTCCGTTGACTCAAGCGATATGCTTTTGCCTCCCATCTCTGTTATGTTAGTAGGCTTGATAAATCCAGCTACATACTTCTCGAATGAGTTAAATGCCACAGGGGTGCGGTTGCAATCCTCGCTATAGTTTCCTGCCGACATCACATCCCAAGTATTTGGATGCTCCTGATATCCGTTGCTTGTGTCATAATGATCCATAAAACCAAGCGTATGCGAGAACTCATGCACAATGACTCCAATGCCATCGAGCATCAAGTCTTTATCATCTTGCCATCCAAATATCTCAGCAGAACAAGCGAAACGCCCCATACTCATCCCATCGAGTTTGAGATTCTTTCCTGTACTTTCCTGGTCTTGCATCGAAGCTGCGTGTGGCCATACAAGGCGCGCATCGTTGCCAGAATAGTTTGACGAATAACCAGCATAGAGAAGATACACCATATCAACCTCACCATCGCCATCAGAATCATACTTGGAGAAGTCGACCTTACCATCGGCAGCTTTCAATGCCATTTCTGCCACTTCGTAAGTCTTCGACACGCAATTGATATAATATTGTGAAATGTCAAGATCAACAGGACCTACCACATCGAAGTCTGGCACAAATTGCCCATAACTATTATCTTTGAAATAATCTCTTACCGAACCCGTATAAGATTGCTTTCCGAAATACATATCAGAATATGAACTAAAACCTTCTTCGTTCATCATGCTATCGTAGAAGAAATTAGCCATCTTATTGCCTCGCGAGAACTGACAATCATTAAAGTTGACAAGAAGCAGAAGTCCACGAAAGTTCTTGCTCTTACCCGCAACCTTATGCAAGTTCTTCTTTACGGCAAAACCACTACGCTGCATTGCGTTAGCCTTAAGACTACGTTCTGCAACACCCATCTCTGGTGTAAGGAATTTCTCCTTATGGCAGAGATAGTTGATTTCCGAACTCACTCGCTTGTCTGCATCATAAGCCCTCACGCCACTTGCCACGAGTTTTCCCTCCTTCAAGTCCGCATATCGATAGAATCCGTCATTGCCCTTCACCACAGTATAACCATCTGTAGTAGTGAGGAAATGGCAAAATTCGTCGCCTCGGCCAACTATCGAAAGCACACTACCATCGGGTTGAATCACCTTGCGAGTCTTTGTATATGCAGGAACGGCAAATGCTGTTGCCTCGCCCATAAGGCAAAGCAACAACACGAGAAATATAGATTTAAAGAAATTCATTACTTCAATGTTTGTCCGTTGACATTATACTTGACACCGTTCTTCATGATAACGACACGTCCGTTCTCAACCATCTTCGTTGTAGTTGCATTGTCGTTAGCAATCACACCGCTTATGCTTGATGGAACATCGCCCCACCATGCTATGTCAGATGCCATCTCCTGACCATTAAGCTTGTGTACAGTTTGGATTCCAAAATACTTCACACCACCTTCGTAGAAGTAAATATTGTGGAACGAACCATTCATATCAAACTCATAATCATCATCATAGAGATATGAGATATCAGTAGTCGTTTCTGGAATACGACCGAAGTCGCTTGTTGAGAACACGAATGGCTCATTGCTATTGAGATACATGCGGTAGTAGAGTTCTTCGCCAGGAATGTAGTTGTCGTTCTCGTCTGTTGGAGGCATTGCGAACACAATTTCAGCATAGAAGAATGTCTCTTCCAATGGATCGAAACGGAGGATAGTAGGCTTAGCTGGCTTTGAGAGTTTATGTACGAATGGGCGAACGCTGAAGTCGGAGTAAGCACCGCTTGTCTGAATTTCGTCGGCAGAAAGGCTGATAACCATAGTCTGCTGATTTGCCTCGTCTGAAACCACACTTCCATTTTCATACTTACAGATATATTGGTCCTTCTTCTTGTAGTCGCGAACCCAAGTACCTGTATCATCCTCCTCATCCCATACATCTCTCCATACACTATAAGTTGTAGGAGCAAACCACTGGTGGCAACTGATATTTTCGTTCACACCAATATATTGAGGATCGAAAGTAACGGTATTGGCTGTGCGGTCAATCTGGCCCTTAATCCAAGTTGTATTATCCACAGGGTTCAAGAAGTAGAAATCGTTGCCCGACTCAGCATACTTTGTAGCCATACCCTGACGCACATTCTTACCAGTAATACCGCTCATGGTATTGTAGGTGAAACCACCTTCTTTAATCTCTGCACCTTCAGGAAGCACGTTTGGAACATTGTCAGGCGACTTGATTGTGATACAACCATCGCCATAACCAATCCAACCACCTGTAGCGTTAGTGAAACCAATCATCTCATGTGGCAAAATCTGACCGTTCATGTCGATAGTCGACTGATCCTTCTGCTGGAGCACGCCATCCTTGAATGTGAAGTAAACGTCACCGATTTCCTTACCATCCGCATCGGTCTCCATCACATATCCGTAAGATGTATCGCTATACTTATATAATACAAGACGAGTTGCAAAATATGTATAGACTGATGTGCCCGAATCATAAACCCAAATCAACTGGGCTGTCTTGCACACATAATTCTCTTCATCAATCTTCTCGAGTTTGAGGTAAGTACCAGCCTTGAGCGAAGCACAAGCCTCCTTGATATAGATGTAACCATCGTCGCCAATCACATATTCGCCAAGGAAACCGTCATTGTAACCACCATTAACGCCTCCTCCCGAATAGTAATATGAATAACCCGAACGCTGACAATTGCTCACCACCTTACCTGCAGGAGCCTCATCAATAACTTCGTCCGAATAAATAGGCATAGCATAATGACGGTCACTTGTAGCGCTTGCTCTCAACTGTGCCATCGCAGCTGTAACGGCCATAAGGCCAATCATGATTGAAGTAAAAAATCTTTTCATTCTTTTAACTGTTTTTGATATTATTTTGAGTGCTATATGTCTAAATCGGTGCAAAGTTATCTACTTTATATTGATAGTCAGTCCCTTATTTGCTTACTAAGTCTTAACTTAAATCTTAAAAAAGTTTAAACGCATTTCCCCGAACAAAGAAAAACACTAAATTTGCAGCATGAAACATTCGATTAAATCTATATTTATCCTCGCAACAATCGTAATCCTTGCCATTGCCGCATATCAAGCATATTGGCTAACTGACATCTACTCCACCCTACAGGCAAACTTCTCCGGAGATGTCAGCGAAGCCATGCGTTCTGCCGATTTCGAAGAGATAAACAACCGTGTGAACAAACTCCGCGAAGAGGGCTACGGCGGTTCAATGTCAGTATCCGTAGGTTCGGAAAAATCGCACGAGCAAGTTGGAGTGAAGAACGAGTACCACGAAGGCACCAACAAAAACTCTGACGAATCAGCCAACCAGTCTTCGTCTGAGACAGAAACCGAACTCTCACAAGAAGAACTCCCAAAAGAAGAGGAAGAAGTGTCGAACACCGTTCCTTACGACGACTTCTCCAACTCACTCAAAGACGAGGAAGCCCTCCGTCGTGTTGGTCTCTACATGCAAAAAGGCATCCACGACGGTCTCGACGCCATCATCCCAGTGTGCCCAGTATGCTACGATTCGCTCCTCTGCAAGAAACTCGACTCGCTCGGCATATCTCGCCGCCACACCACCCTCTATATACAGAAGACCGAAGCAGATATCGACACACTGCTCATTGGTTCGCCACGCATAGCACAAGCCGACACCTTCTCCATCACACTCAACTCCCTTGAGAGCAAGCAATACATCCTTTTGCTCGAACGCCCATTCATCTCTATCCCACACAAGATGCATTCGGCATTACTCTTCTCAGCCTTCACTCTCTTGATTCTCATTCTCGCCTTCTGGTACATAATTAATATGATCAGGCGTATGCGCGACCTCGACGAGATGAAGACCGACTTCACCAACAATATCACTCACGAACTCAAAACCCCAATAGCAGTGGCTTATGCAGCCAACGATGCACTTCTCAACTTCGGTGAGAGCAATAGTCCCGAAAAACTGAAGAAGTACCTCACCATCTGCCAAGACCAACTCACCCTGCTCACACAGTTAGTCGAACAAATCCTCTCGCTCAGTATGGAGAAACGCAAGACCATGAAACTCAACATCGAGCCAATTGCCCTTGCACCTGTCATCAACAAGATAGTCGAGAACCACCAACTAAAGACTAAGAAACCTCTGACCATCGACCTCGATGTGCCAGCTTCAATCACAGTTCTCTCCGACAAGATACATCTCAACAACATCATCAACAATCTCGTCGACAATGCAGTCAAGTACTCTGGCGAATCGCTCCATCTCACCATCAAGGCAAAACGGCAGGTTGACGGAACGATAGTGCTCACTATAGCCGACAATGGAATCGGAATATCCGACGAACAACAACGATATATCTTCGACAAATTCTACCGTGTACCACATGGCAACGTACACCAGGTAAAAGGATACGGACTTGGACTATATTATGTAAAAACTATGCTGAAAAAACTCGGTGGTTCCGTCTCCCTCAAAAGTGAAGTAGGCAGCGGAACCACCTTCAAACTGACATTCAATGGAGAAAATTAAAGTGCTATTAGTGGAGGACGAGGAAACCCTCGCCATGATTGTCCAGGAAACCCTCGAAGGACAAGGATTCGATGTGCTTGTGGCAAACAATGGAGTTGCAGGCCTTCAACTCCTTCAAGACTCGCATCCCGACATTCTTGTGGCAGACATCATGATGCCCGAGATGGACGGATTTGAGATGGTTCGTCGTGTTCGTCGCACCGACAAGAATCTTCCGATCATCTTCCTCACGGCACGCTCAGCAGTGAACGATGTGGTTGAGGGATTTGAACTTGGAGCCGACGACTATCTGCGCAAACCGTTCAGCATGCTCGAACTCATCGTCCGCATCAAAGCATTGGTAAAGCGAACTATAGTTGAAAAACAACCCGAAAAAGACAGCATCATCAAGATAGGTCTCTTCACGCTCGACACCACAACCCAAATCTTCTCTTTCGGCAACGAATACTCCGAACGATTACCTCATCGCGAATCAGAAATCCTACGCATGCTTGCCGAGAATGCCAACCAGATTGTATCCTCCGACGACATCCTCCTCCAGCTCTGGGGCGACAACAC
>DCIW01000050.1:0-8262 GCA_002317225.1 Prevotellaceae bacterium UBA1716
TTCAATATAGCTGAGTAGTTACGGATTTCCCTACTTTTTGTTAAAAAATATTGCTAACTTTGCAACATATTCAAAACAATAGTGATTATGAAAACAAGACTTTTGGCAATATTGGTACTTATGCTTGTAGTTCTCGGAGCAAGTGCGACATCTTTTACTTATAAAGGAATAAGGTTCAAAGTCAACAATAATGAATATGGAATCAATACCGTATCAGTAGTTGCTCTCGAAAATGGGAAAAAGTATAAAGGTGACATCGTTATTCCTGAGACTGCAAGATGTTTGAACAGGCAGGGGGACATTATTACTTATGCAGTAACAACAATTGACAAACAAGCATTTACTGAGAGCGATGAACTCACAAGTTTAGTACTTCCTTCGTCGATTATTGTTATTGAAAATAATGCATTCACTAATTGTACCAATCTCGTAAAGATAGAAATGCCTAAAAAACTCGAGTATTTAGGTAATGCAGCATTTGCAGGTTGTTCAAGACTGAAAGAGATTGATATACCTACAGGAATCAAAGAACTCGGTGATTATACCTTTGCAGACTGTTCGAGTTTGACATCAGTTGTCATTCCAGGCAATGTAATTTTTGTTCACACAAATGTTTTCCGCGATTGCTTTAACCTTAATTCAGTCGTTTTTGAGCAAGGTACTGAATATATAGGCGACTACGCATTTGCAGGATGCAATAGGCTTGAAAATGTGGAGATGTCAAAATCAATGGTTGTCGTAAGCCACAAAGCCTTCAATTTCTGTCGCAACATAAAGTCTCTTACGGTTCCTAACGACACGATAGTGACCAAATGTTTCGCTTCATGTGATGAAATTCCAAACGTTTATATTGAAAAACGTACTATCCGCACAAAAAAATCAAAATAATCCGTTCGAGGGGGTATTGATTTCCACACCTTACTTGTATATAGGGTAAAAAAGAATAAAATTAAACTTCACTAATTATGAAACGTATATTTTCTTTACTTGCATTTATTGGAATCGCTACAATTGCTTCAGCACAAGAAACAATAAGAAGAGGATTAGACATAATACAACAGGGAGTAGCTATTGTTTCAGCAGATGGACGTATCGTAGTACGAGCAAAAGATACGGATGATGACCTTCGCTATTCTGAGGATGTTAGTATGACTCCTGAGGAAATTCTTCGTGCAGCAAAACGTACTTATGCTCCAAATCAGGGATATAAAGGATTTGTTACTTTAGGTTTTGGACCTTCAATCAACAAATCAGTAAACTGCAAGAATAGCAATAAGATTGGTTTTTCAACATCTCATGGTTATCAGATAAATCATTATGCTTACGTTGGACTTGGCTTAAAGTATCTCGGATGGCCAGAAAACAATAGTATAGGGGATAATCAATTTGTCACCGGACAAGGTTTTCTCTTGACGTTAGACACTAAACTGACCTTCAACAAGCGAACATCTCCATTTGTAGGATTCTCGGCAGGTTTTGCAGCATTCGATAATCAATTACCTTACTTCTCACCTTCTGCGGGAGTTCGATATGGTATTACAAAGTATATGGGTATAAACATCGGTCTTTCTGTCGAATGCAAGGAGTGGCGCGATTATTCTCCTACTTATGGACCATACTCAAAACCAGCCGTGGATTATTGGCATTTCAATTTACTCGCAAATATCGGTGTGGACTTTTAGTCTGCACCTTTTTTATAATATAAAGTATCTTATTTTTGTTAGTTATATAAATAAGTTGTACATTTGCAGACGAATAATGTATTAAACTTATTGTATGAAAAGAATATTAGTAAATACTATCGCAATAGTTGTTTTGGCTTTTGCACCAGTTGCATTGCATGCCCAGACATGGATGAAGGAACTTGTTTCGTTGAATCCAGATGTTATTGATTCAATTGTGGTTGTTACAGGCGATTACGGTTCGTCATACGGACTTCGCTCATACCACATATATTATCATCAGCCACTCTGCCACGCAAAGCCTGATGGGGAGCATTTCCAACTTCGTGCAACACTCACAACGAAAACAACTGGTAATCCGCTCACACGACTCACCCAGTGCTACTTCAGCGGTTATGCAATTCATGAGTACGACTGGACTTGGACAAGTTATTATGTGGGTTCTGGAGATACTCGTTTTGAGATAGCCAAGAAATATAACGGTAATGTGATGGAATTCGAGCATCGTTTCTTCGGAGAGTCACAACCTAAATCACCTTGGCTCAAGGTAGACTATCTCAATGCCGAAGAGGCTGCAGCTGATTTCCACGCACTTATCGATGCCATGAAGAAGAAGTTCACGGGCAAGTGGGTGATGAACGGTATCAGTAAGGGTGGGGCAACTACTGCTATCCAACAAGCATATTATCCTGAGGATTTCGACCTTTACGTTCCATACGCTGGTCCACTCATGGATGGACTTACCGATCAAAACCTCATGAGGCATTATACAAAGTATGCATGGGACGAAAATCTCCGCAACCGTGTGCTTGACCTTCAGCGCTATGCACTCTTGACTCCTGCCGTATTCAACAACTTCAAGGACTGGATGAGTTATTGGTATCCTGGTTATACAACTAATTATTGGAAGGCATACTTTGCAAGTGCAGTTGCACTCATAGATACAGAATACCATGCCTATACCGAGCGTAGCGTAATAAAGAGTGTGCTTGATAAAAATGATGAACTCCTCGAACAACTCGTTGCAAAAGGTCATGATAAGGACGAACTTATCTGCCTGCTCTTCTACAACAGTAATATTTCGGGCGAAGGTGCTTGGTCGGATTACATTTCTAACAATGCAAAAGTGAGACAAGGTAGCAATATGCCAGGAAAAAGGGAACTAAGGCATGACCTCTTGCTCCCACTTAAATTCACGGAAAGCAACTGGACACAATCCGATATGGAACCATATTACTATATGGCGCTTCATGAGCATGGATACTTTGCTCCTGACTTCACTTGCATCCTCTACAATCCTTCCGAAAAGGCACAAGCCGAGGAACTTAACCGTATATGGAAAGAGAACAAGGTCAATTTTATAGTGTCATCTTCTCCATATATGAAGAATGTGATGTACGATCCATCTGTTCGTGAGAAAGCATGGAATGCTACTCTCCACAATTCTCATCCTATGATCTATCTCTACGGACAAGATGACCTTTGGACAGGAGGTGGAGTGCCCGATTCACTTGTCAATAACACAGAGACCTTCAAGTACATACTCGAAGCCCAGAACCATAATGTCTGCATTACAGCTGCCACTCAAGCAGAACGTTCAGAACTATGGGACAAGATTGACTATCTTCTAAATATCATTCCAAGTGATATTGAAGAAGTTGAAGAAGCAATGACATCATCTGCAATTCATCCTCGTACGATCTACAATCTACAAGGACAAAAGATAGCCACACCAGTTTCAGGCAAGATATACATCGTTGATGGTATGAAAAGAGTTTGGAAATAGAACTCATACAGCCAATCTCTTCTTCAAGTTCTTCACCTTCTGCCGGAGATTCACCATCTGTACAATTTGTTGCAATGTTGCAATGTTGCTTATCGTTTGGCTTGATTGTCTGCATTTCGTAGACTGAACGTATCGAGTGAGAAACACACCTCCCCAATCTCTCCACCACCCAAACCGAACTGCTGGTTCATTATTGGGTTGTTAATCGGGGTAGTAGTAATAATAATAGCAAGCAGGGCTCGAAATTAATCGGGTCCTGCTTTGTTTGTGAGAGGACATGGATAATCAAAGGGTCTGACCCTTTGATTATCCACGAAACTTGTAGACTTTTATGCCGTTGTATGTGTTGATTCGGATTTGGAGGGAATCGAATGGGGATGGATAGAGGGAGGAGTCGAGGGGGATAGAACGGTAGTAATTGGTGGAGTATGCCTCGATGGTGGTGTCGGGACGCTGGAACAGAAAGCTGACATAGGCAGTTCGGGAAGATATGCTGTCAAGGCAGAATGCAGTCCTGTACTTCTCACCTGCATTGACAAGCGGTGCAAGACAAAGATTGACATAACCACCCGACTTCCAAACACTTACTACATTGACAGGATCCTTTCCCTGAAACTTGACAGAATCAGCAAGGACTGGAACAGAACTCTCAACTCCTGTGATTTCGTAAACCTTGACATTACTCCCGTCCGACTCAACCGAGATGGTTGCATAACAGCGCATAAGAGCATTAGGGTGCTTGCTCTTGATCTGCTGCGACTTCACGGCAAAACTGCGTCCGTCATCAAGTGTGAGTTTTGCAACCACCGAATCCGAATTGGTCTGCGCCATCATCAGTTCCGTGATGTACGACGGTATGTAATTGGAATCGTCGTCATTGCACGAAGCAACAACGACGACCATAGCAATCAGCAAAATACTATTTAGTAGCTTTCTCATAGTTCAAGAAAGGATTTGCGTACATCGTATTTATCTTCTCGCGGAGGAAGTCGGTGTCAGGATTCTCCACATCCACCATCTTGATACGCTCCTCGATATAGTCGTTTCTCTTGCCCGCAGCAGCGTCACGATTGACATCATAGATGCGGTAATGAGAATGAATCTCTTGGTCGATATGCTCCGCAATGATTCGGTAAATATCTGCCTTTGAGATAGTTTCAGGGTCGAGAGTATCGAGCCATTCGTTGATGCAAGCAGCAGCATGGAAATGGATATGCCCCTTCTTACCGAGAATACCAGTCTTCATATTATCAAGATCATCCTGCTTCGCCTTCTTCCACCCCGGCACATCTCGTTTGAGCTGGAACTCCTGTGCCTTGAGATAGTCGCATGGGTCGAGTTCGTAAGAGAGAGTGAGCGGAACAAGATTCATGTTCTTGATAGCAGCGATAATCTTTGCAACTGGGTTTGCCTTTTGGTTTTCGTCTTCGTTTCCGTTTTCGCTATCATATCCAAGAACAAGCATCTTCAGAACACTCTCCTGAGTATGATCGCTCGAATCCTTTGCACGACCTTCACGCTGGGCTATCCAGATATTCTCCTTCTTCTCGTTGATAGCAAAGTGCATGTATTGCGACATGTGGATAGACGACTTGAGTGTCTCCTTAGGAGTGAGTCCACGATTCACCACAAACGCCTTGTTCATGCGAACGAGAGTCTTGATCCAAGGATAGATAAGGAGATTGTTTCCGATGGCAATCTCACAAGTCTTGGCAAATCCCGCATTATGGAGCATATAGTCGAGGAGAGCAGAGTCGAGCACGATGTCGCGATGGTTGCTTATGAAAGTGTATGCCCCATTCTTGTTCAGACTCTTATCGTACTCAAAACTATGTCCCGTAGAAGATTTGCGAAGCACATACCACACGACCTTCTTCATGAACCGAACCTGAAAGTCCTGTGGAGTGTTTATGCCCTTGAACATGAGTTTCAGGAACCAGTTGCGAAGTCCAACAGGGCACCAAGGCACGAAGCCTTTCAACATACGAGAGAACTGGCGGTCCTTGAGAAGTCCGTCGAATGCCTCTTGCATCTCGCCGGGAGCATAGGGGCGAATATCGTCGAAATCTTGTAATGTACAATTTACCATTTACAATGTACAATTTAGGCTGCGCTTGGTTGGGGGCAGCGGTTATTATTTTGTAAGTGAAGAGTGAAGAGTTCTTCACTCTTCACTAATTATAAGTTTGTCTTCAATCACTTCAGTGAGCACATCCTTCATATCCAATCCGGCTGCACGAACCTGCTGAGGAATGAATGATGTCTGAGTCATGCCTGGAGTAGTATTGATTTCGAGCATGTTGATGACATCATCACCATTGTCGTTCTTGGAGATGATATAGTCGATGCGGATGATGCCCGATGCTCCAAGGATATCGTAGATGGCAGATGTGAGAGCCTGAACTCGCTTGGTTGTGTCTTCGGAAAGGCGGGCAGGAGTGATTTCCTCGACTGCTCCGTTATATTTTGCCTCATAATCAAAGAATTCAGTCTTAGGAACCACCTCTGTGATAGGAAGCACACGACCACCACCATTCTTTGTCTTATAGACACCGTTAGAGATTTCAGTACCAATCATGATGCTCTCGATTAGCACATCATCGCTCTCGTTGCGTGCCTTCTCAATGGCAGGAAGGATATCATCGAGAGTCTTACACTTTGTAACACCGAACGACGAACCACCTGCATTTGGTTTGATGAAACATGGGAGCCCCACCTTCTGTGCGATGGCTTCGGCTGGTGCATTTTCACCCTTGCGGAGAAGGATGCTTTCTGCCACACGCACTCCAAAGCCCTTGAGGTATTGGTTGAGAGTGAACTTATCGAATGTCATTGCTTCAACAAGAAGCGAGGAAGTGGAATAAGGCACCTTCAAGAGGTCGAAATAACCCTGAAGAATACCATTCTCACCAGGAGTGCCATGTATGGTAATATAGGCATAATCTGGCTTTACACGCTTGTTGTATTCGTCGAGGAAGGTGAAATTGTGAAGGGCAACAGGACTTGTCTTGCCCGACTTGAGGTGTGCCTGCCAGTCTGTTCCACGTGTTTCGATTGTATAAACTTCAAATTTGTCGCGGTCTAACCACGAGCTGATTCCTGCGGCAGAACGCATCGACACGTCATGTTCGGATGAGTCGCCACCGGCTATGATTGCAATTATCTTTTTCATAAAGCCCCCCGACCCCCCAAGGGGGCGGCCATCCGGTAGGGGGAGGATGGTCATTATATGTTGTTATTACTGAATTTTAGTATTTGTCTTTTTGCTCGAATTATCGAACTATCGAATCTTTTAGCTATCCGCAAGGCAATTACAACCCGGATGGCTGCCCCCATGGGGGATTAGGGGGCTGTAGTCTGCCTCCATTTATTCAACAAATTTGTTATATCTTCTGGAAGTTCGGAATTGAACATCATCTCTTCCCCTGTGCGAGGATGAACGAATCCAAGAGTCTTAGCATGAAGCACTTGGCGGTTGCAGAGCTTGAAGCAATTCTCGATATACTGCTTGTACTTGGCAGTCTTCTCACCCTTGAGAATCTGATCGCCACCATAGCGAGCATCAGCAAAGAGAGGATGACCAAGATGACGCATGTGAGCACGAATCTGATGAGTGCGTCCAGTCTCGAGAACACACTTCACGAGAGTGGTATAACCATAACGCTCAAGTACAAAATAATGGGTTACGGCATGCTTTCCCATGTCCGAATCGGGAGGGAACACAGCCATTCGCATACGGTCTTTGGGATCACGACCGATATTGCCCTCTATTCTGCCTTGATCCTCAACGAAGGTTCCCCAAACAAGGGCATTATATTCGCGTTTGGTAGTCTTGTTGAAGAACTGAAGTCCGAGTTTTGTCTTTGCATCAGCAGTCTTAGCCACCACGAGCAGTCCGCTTGTGTCCTTATCAATTCGGTGCACAAGACCAATCTCGGGGTCGTTGATATCGTATTCGGGATTATCCTTGAAGTGCCAGGCGATAGCATTGAGCATAGTGCCCTTCCAATTGCCGAAACCAGGATGCACCACCATTCCCGCAGGTTTGTTGATGACCATGAGGTCGCGGTCCTCATAGACGATGTCGAGAGGAATATCTTCGGGGATAATCTTGTTTTCGAAGTGTGGGCGGTCGAGCATCACCTGGACCACATCCATCGGCTTGACCTTATATGAGCGCTTGACTGGTTTGCCGTTTACAAGAATAAAACCAGCATCGGCAGCCTTCTGAACTCGGTTGCGTGAGGTGTTTGACATTATCTCAAAGAGATATTTGTCAACACGCACCATCTTCAGACCTTTATCAGCAACAAATCGGTAATGCTCATAAAGGCCCGAAGACTCTTCATCATCCAGTTCTTCGGTATCTACCGCATCAAAGTTTTCTTCTAAATCGAAATCTTCAGTCATCAATTATTCAAAGTTAGGATCGTACTCTTTTTGCTCAACGATAGTGTCGAGTTCTACATCTGTGTACTCGATTCCAGCACCAACATAGAGAGTGAGCGGCTTAGACTTTGTAATCTTGTCGCCTGTGTACACCTTCTTGTTGCCCTGACGTACAGCGATGAGGAGTCCTTCCTGTTCGCCTTCGACCAATGAGTCGGGAGTGAAACGGAAACCGAGGTTAGTGAGGATAATCTTTGCCTCACGATACGAATGCTCACCTACGAGTTTTGGAATCTCAATGAGAGCCTCGTTCTCGTATCGAGTAACAAGGTAGACAATACGCCCAGACTTGATTTCTGTACCTGGTTTTGGAGACTGATCATACACAGCACCTGGGCGAACATC
>DCIW01000050.1:8372-10126 GCA_002317225.1 Prevotellaceae bacterium UBA1716
ATCTTCTCACCATGATTTGTGTACCAACCAAGCGAATTGAATGCAAGCACAGGAATGCCCACAATCAAGGCAATCATCAACAAAACATTGAACCAAAAGATACCGCCATCTTTGCCTTTGAAATATGACTTGAAACTCATAATATTCGTTTTATTCTTTTATACCTTATTTATATATATGCGTATATCGGGTGCAAAGTTATAAAAAAAAAGTAGAAGTTCGATTATAAACTCCTACTTTTTTATCTAAAACGGTTTTCTTTTTAGATTACTTGCCGTGATGCTCGCTTGAAACTGTGAGTGACTTGCGACCCTTTCTGCGACGAGCAGAGAGAACGCGACGACCGTTTGCAGTCTGCATACGGAGACGGAAACCGTGCTTGTTGATACGCTTACGGTTGTGTGGCTGGAATGTTCTTTTCATTTCTTTTCGTATTTAATATTGTTGTTATTCGTTGATTCAATTCTCAATTTTTAGCGCACTTTTTTGCCACATAGGCGCAAAAGCGAGTGCAAAAGTAGTGATTTTCTATAATTTGACAAAATATTTTGATGATTTTACGCAACTTTTTTTGTCATTTTAATGAAATTCCGTAATTTTGCACCCGATTTAAGCGAAAAGAAATACAATTTTAATAATAAACAAAGATTTTTTATGGCTATTTTAGCAGGTGACATTAAGAAGGGCGTATGCCTTCGTCTCGATGACGGTAAAATTTGGGTAGTAATCGATTTTCTTCACAAGAAGCCAGGTAAGGGTAACACAGTGATGATTACAAAGCTCCGCAACGTAGAGGATGGTCGTGTACTTGAGCGTACATGGATCGTTTCTGCAAAGCTTGACGATGTAACAGTTTCTCACCAGCAGTTCCAGTACCTCTACAAGGAGGGCGAGGACATGGTATTCATGAACACAGAGACTTTCGAGCAGATCAATATCAATAAGGACCTTATCACTGGTGGTGACTTCCTCAAGGAGGGTGAAACTATGGTTATGGCTTCGATCGACGACCAGACTGGTGCTATCCTCACAGCTGAAGCTCCTGTTAAGATTATCCTTCAGGTTACTTACACTGAACCAGGTTTCGCAGGCAACACTGCAACTAACGCTACTAAGCCAGCTACTCTCGAGACTGGTACTGAAATCCGCGTGCCTCTCTTCATCAACGAGGGCGATATGATCGAGGTTGACACTCGTGACGGTTCATACGTAAGCCGTAAGGCATAAGGGCATTTATCATTTACCATGTACCATTTACCATGTACCATTTGGGTTGCACTTGGGGTGACAATTTGGTAGTACTTGGGGTGTGACATTTGGGATTGAATATGGTAAATAATTAATGTAATATAGAAAATAGGATGTAACGAAGCCAGGGCTAATACTTTGGCTTCGTTTTTTACTAAATAGTAAATTACTCTATGTTCACACAATTTCGCAATCTCTCCGAAAATGCACAACGCCTACTCTGTATCTATGCCTACAACGGTATGGGGGCACAGAAGTCGCTGAAGGAAATAAAGACAAACCTTCGGTACTACTTCGATGACTTCAGGTCAGAAACCGACGAGGCAGAAACTGAGTTGATGAAGAACGGCATGTTTGAGCGAAAAGGATTTAGTTGGTACACAAACCAGTACAACTATGTTCTTTCCGATCACATTCTCGTTCCCGCTCTTTGGTATTGCTTGGAGGAAAGGAAGGACCTTGTAGAAGTGTTTAGGGAAAAAATGCGTCTCACCGTAGGCACTCAA
>DCIW01000050.1:10198-20530 GCA_002317225.1 Prevotellaceae bacterium UBA1716
CCAATGCACTCTACCTTACTTATACAGATGCAAAATACTTTGCCACTGTTTGTATGGTAAAGCAATTCAAGGCTTTGTTCTGCAGCATGTCTCGTGAGGCTTTCGAGATATTCTTCATAAACATGACAAATGACCTCATCGAAAATGACATTGTGGCAAGTGCGGAGTATTTCGAGTCGCTCATCGATGGCAATCGCGGTCTTACCGTTCCACAAATCATCAAACTGAAAGGTTATGTGGAACTGTACTCGTACGTTGCTTTCGGCAAACTTCCCACCCACGACATAAAGACATCCGACTTTGCTGGTCTCACTCTTGCGGGCATCCATCGTGTGCTTGAAGGCAAATATCCTGAGGCAGTAAAGGTCTTCGGTTTGGCAATGAAGGTTCACAACAAGAATAGCGACATGAAGAACATGTATCTTGTGAGCCTCTTCAACTACTACCTCATGGTAGCATATTCGTTTGATGGAACTGCCGATTCGAAGACTAAGATGAAGCAATTTCTCAACAAGCCTTCCATAAGCGAAATGCGTTCGCTCGTACCTTCGCGTATCGTTGCAGAACAAAGTCTTGCAACCGACAAGGGATGGCATAAAGAAGGTATTCGCAATCTTTTGCTTCGTGCAGAACTGAAGACAGTTCCTCGCACCATTGGGCATCTTGCATATCTTCTCGACAAATATTACGAACTGAAAGCAAGCGAGGATCTGCCAAGCGTAGAAGTCCCAAAACCACACCTCGCTTTGCTTCAGCACGAACTATCTCAATATATCAGTCTTTCGGAAGAAGAACGAGCTAATCTCACATCGCTCTTCGGTGAAAAGGCTGGTCTTACTGCCGTTGTACATAAGGCAGAATGGCAACTCTCGCTCGAACGACTCATGAAGTTCGGGACTGAAGAGGAAAACGAGCAAAAGGAACAAACCACTCGTCTTATGTACTTGATGCACAGCTATCGTGGTGGAATCGAAGTGCGTGAACAGAGTGTTCTCAAGAATGGTCAATGGGGAAGCGGCAAATCCATTTCGTATGGTAGACTTGCCACAAGCGACCTCAGTTGCATGACCGATGCCGACCATCGCATCATGAACCGTTTCCGTGCAAGTCATTGTTACGACATCCAACTCGAACATATCGTTGAGGAGATGGTTACGGAGAGTCGTCTCTATTCGGGCAATTATGCTCCATTCACACTCATCAAGGTCATTGAGGAGAAGCCATATATCATTGTCGACCGCATGACAAATGGTTTCTGTGTTCGTTCCAATGTTCCAAAGGCAAAAGTTGATGAAAATATCATCATAACAAAAATATCGGACAACAGTGTTTCGTTCGTTAAATTGCCTGATTCACAACGTAGTGCTTTCCGCGAATTGCTTCGTATCGGAAGCTTTCCTCTTAATGCAGAAGAGGTGCTGAAAGCAGCACTGAAACATGTAGGAGCAAAGGTGGAAATACATTCCGAACTCATTCCTGGAGGTTCTACCCTTCCTACTATTCAAGGAACGGGACTTGCGTGCATTCAACTCAATCCTACTTCCGACGGCTACTATACCATAACCATCGCTGCCCACCCTATCCCAGATGGAAACGTGTATTATTCTCTTGGTAAAGGTGACAAGAAATATATAGATGAACACGAAGGGCAACGCGTTTGGGTGGAGCGTGATTTCGAAGCAGAAGAGAAGGTTGTCGAACTCTTCATCAACTTCTTCAACGAGCAGGCTGCAAATGGTGATACCGACTTCCACGATACAGAAGTGATGCTCGATGCAGAGAGCAAACTCGAACTCGATCCAATCGAAATGCTCACCATTCTCGAATTTGTTCAGGCAAATCCTGACTATATGTATGCAGAATGGCCAGAAGGAAAGAAGTCGAAGATTCGCACTCTCGAAAAAGGTGCTTCACAATGGACAGGAACGCTTCATGAGAAAGGTATGTGGTTCCAACTCGAAGGCGAAATCAAGATAGATGATAACACAGTTCTTTCGATGGCACAACTTCTCGACCTTGTAGGTTCGAGTCGTGGTAAATATATCAAACTCGGTGATGGCGAGTTCCTTGCACTAAGCGAGAAGCTCCAGAAGCAACTCCGTGCTCTTGATGCTGTTGCAAACAGAGAGAAGGGAACTATCCAGATTTCTCCGTTCTCTGCCGCCTTGCTTGGTGAGGACGCAATCAATGGAGACATACAGATTTTCATGTCGAACAATCTTGTCCAACTGCGAAAGCGTATTCTCGATAGTGCAAACTATAAACCAGAAGTTCCTGAAGGGCTTACTGCCACCCTACGTCCTTATCAGATAGATGGTTATCAGTGGATGGCACGACTCAACTCATGGGGAGCAGGCGCTTTGCTTGCTGATGATATGGGTCTTGGTAAGACTATCCAGACCATCGCATTCCTCTTGCTCAAGGCAAAGGAAGGAGCATCGCTCGTTGTGGCTCCTGCAAGTGTGGCTCCAAACTGGAAAGTGGAATTTGAGAAGTTTGCTCCATCCCTCAATGCCATCATACTCAACTTTGCAGATGATCGTAAGGAAGTTATCAACAATGCTGGTCCTAACGATGTGGTTATCACCACTTATGGCATTCTTCTTACCGAACAAGAAACTATCAACTCACGCAAATGGAATGTGGCTTGTCTCGACGAAGCACATATCATCAAGAATCGTGGTGCAAAGACTTCGGCTGCCGCTCTTAAGATTCAGGCAGACAATCGTGTGATTCTTACAGGTACTCCAGTTCAGAACCACCTCAGCGAACTTTGGAGCCTCTTCCAATTCATCAATCCGGGATTGCTTGGCGGTTACGAAGTGTTCAGCCGCAAGTTCATCACTCCTATCGAACGCGATCAAGACAAAGCTTGCCAAGCAAGACTTGACAAGGTGGTTCATCCATTCATGCTTCGAAGAACAAAGAAGGCAGTGCTTGAAGAACTTCCTGAAAAGACCGAAGTATATCAGAAGATTGAACTCAGTGATGAAGAAATGGCGATTTACGAAGTTATCCGAAATAAGGCAGAGAAACTCCTTGAGTCACAAGAACAAGACATGAAGATAGACTTCAATGTACTTGCAGAAATCACCCGACTTCGCCAAGCTTCTTGTTCTGCTCGACTTGTCGAACCAAATTGGTCGGGAGCAAGCAGTAAGGTGACTGCTCTTGTCGAACTCATCGAAGGAATTATCGAAGGTGATAACAGAGCGTTGGTTTTCAGTCAGTTCACATCATTCTTTGATATAGTTCGCGAAGAACTCAACCGTCAAGGCATCCGATACCTTTATATAGATGGAGCTGTACCGGTGAAGAAGCGTACCGAACTTGTGGAGGAATTCCAAAATCCTTCAGAAGATTCGCCTCGCATCTTCCTCATATCGCTCAAGGCAGGCGGACTCGGTCTCAACCTTACAAATGCAAATTATGTAATCCACCTCGATCCTTGGTGGAATCCAGCAATAGAGCAACAGGCTACCGACCGTGCTTATCGTATCGGTCAGAAGCAAGCTGTCACTGTTTATCATCTCATTGCTGAAAATACGATTGAGGAGAAGATTATCCGTCTTCACCAGACTAAGCGTGACCTTGCAGAGAACATCCTCGATGGAACTGATATCAGTCATAAGCTTACTGGAAAAGACCTTCTTGAAATGGTTGCTAAGTAGCAATCATATAATAGTTTCGCATATATTTGCGAAGTCAACTATAGACAACATAAAAACTATATTCCTAAATACCAACAATTAACAAAACATCTCTTTATGAAGAAAACATTACTTCTACTCGCTGCTCTTGCGGCAACAAGTTTTGCATCAGCAGACGAATGGCAGAAGCCTGCGTATTCGGGTAGTTACCAACCTCTCACTGCTGGTGATACCGTTTACATCTACAACACAGAGGCTAAACAGTTTCTAACCAAAGGCAACGATTGGGGCACACATGCTTCGGTAGGAAATACTGGTCTCAAATTCATCGTCAACCAATATGCAGAAGAAGGTGCTGAATGGGACGGAAAGACTTATACCATCAGCGATTTATCTGTAGTAAAGAAAGCTTGGAAGGAACTCTTCATAAATGCAGACGGTCTTTATGTGGATAGAGGTAATCAAGCAGATTATTTCTTCTCTTTCAAAGATTTAGGCAACAACACTTACAACATCATTGGTGCTGATATCAACCCAACTTACAATGCCGTTGGCGATATGGAAGGTTATATGGTTGGTCATTTCACTGGTTATGTGAACAATCGTGATGGAATCGAATCAGGCACTGGTGTAATATATGACTATTATGGTGCAGATAACAACTATGCCCCTGGTGAGTTCAATACTGTTTGGGCATTTGTTTCTCAAGCCGATTATGCTGAATATGAGAAATATACTGTTGTTTACGAACAGGCACAAATCCTTGGAAGCAGCATTTCCGAAGCTCTCAATATGGGTATCACTGGTATCGAAGACGAACAGGCAGTTTATGCAAACACTTCAAGCACTCTCGATGAGGTGAAGGCTGCAATCGAATCGCTCGAGAAGAAGAAACTTGCTTATTATGAGCAGACTATCACTCCTGACAATCCAGTTGTTGTGGTTAGCGACGAGTGCAACAGCATTGCTAACTGGACTAACAACATTAACGCTTCAACATGGAACACCCAATCATGGATTGATGGCAGTTGGGAAGGTTTCGATGGCACAACCCTCAATATTTGGTCAGCCAGCCTTAACGGTACTGCTTACCGCTCACTTTCAGACATGCCTAATGGTGTTTATGTTGTAAGCATGGCAGTCTATTCGGAGAAAACAGACATCTATGCTTATGCAAATGAGAATACAGTTGCTATCGCTGGTGGTGCTGCAGGAAAGACTTACACCATCACAACAAATGTGACTGATGGCACTCTCGAATATGGTATCGGTCAGAGCAAAGAAGCAACTAACTGGGTTGCTCTCGACAATGCAACTGTCAAGTATTATGGAAAGGGACTTGCTGCATACAAGTATTGGGTAAATTCACTTGCAGAATCAACTCCTTCATTCGACGATGTAATCCTTATGGAATCTCTCATAGACGAATACAACGAGGTTGTTAAGTCTATCAGTGCTGCCCAGACTGATGAAGAAATCCTTGCTGCAATCCCTGCTTATGAAGCAATTCTCAACAAGATTGCTCTCAACGTAAATGCTTATCAGGAACTTCAGGACGAAATCGCTACTTCAGAAAATCTCATCAGCTCCCTCGGTTCTAACCTTTACTATGGGGAAATGCTTGGTGATGCTATAACTGTTTATGGCGAATTGGTAGAGAATCACAACCTTGACACAGAAGCGGTTAACGAAAACACTTCTGAACTCAAGAAGATGAACGACGAAGCACAGAACTATATTTGGAACTTCGAAAAACTCACTAACGAACTCACTAAGGCTGCTGACACTTACGAAGCAAACAAGGAGACTTGTCCTGCTGATGCTGTAGAAGCATACCTCTCATATATCAACTCTTACGAAGCACTCGATAAGACTCAGCTCAAAAACGAAGATGTGCTCAACTTGCTCGATGAACTTTATGCAATCGAATTCAACCTCAATCTCAAGGACGAACCTGCAAGCGATACAAATCCTATCGATTATACTGCTAAGTTCTACAACCCTTCATTTGATGGTGTAGATGGTTGGACTAATGATGGTTGGTCTACTTTCAGCAATAACACATGGTATGGTTTTGCAAACGAAGAAGGTGCAAGCAGCGGTGATGGCAACTACCTCAACCTTTGGAACGAAAATAGTGCTCGTGGTTATCAAACTGTTACAGGTCTTCCTGCTGGTGCTTACACAGTTCAGTGTGGTGCTTATGCTGATAACGAAGGTCTTGTGCTTTATGCAAACAACGAGACTGTAAATGTAGAAGTTGGAAAGGACGGTGAAGGCAACTATATGCGCATCTATACTATCAACGTAATCGTTGGTGAAGATGGCGTTCTCGAATTTGGTGTCAAGAACACAAATGGTGGGACAATGTGGGCAATGATCGATGAAGTTCACCTCACTTACAAGGGCACTGATAGCGAAATCATGACTCGTATCGAATGCATCAACAGCATCGTTTCTACTGCTTCAGAAACAATCTATTCTGTATCAGGTGTCAAGCTCTCTTCACTCTCAAAGGGCATCAATATCGTGAAGAATTCTGATGGTAAAGTACAGAAGATTATGGTAAAATAACTCTCTAAACTATTAAAATAGTTTCTAAAAGGGCGAAATAACATTGATTATTTTGCCCTTTTTCTTTTTTTGCGTAAATTTGCACACAATTAGCTAACTATTTTCAAACTATTTTTATGAGAAAACTAATAACTGCAGGTTTGTTGGCACTTGCAACATTCTCTGCTTCTTATGCACAACGAATTACAGATAAGCTCGATCGTGGACTTGTTGCGGTACCGGGACAAGATGGTGGACTACTTGTAAGTTGGAGGGTACTCGGTGAAGAGTATTACGATGTAACTTACAACCTCTACCGAAACGGCAAACTTATCAAGAGCGGTATCAAAACATCAAACTATTCCGACACGAGTGGTAGTTCAGCCTCGAAGTATAGCGTTGCAGCGGTAGTTCGTGGAGTTGAACAGGAAAAGTGTGCAGAAATCACACCTTGGAACAACGGGTACAAGCAGATTAATGTCAAATCAGCTTTGGACCGCAATGGCAAGGTGTCAAGCAACTATCAACTCAATGATGTCTCGCTTGCTGATGTCAATGGTGATGGTGTTGTGGAGTTTATAGTGAAGCGTCCTTGTAGTGTTGCTTCTGACGTTAGCCAGAATACCGAATTTCATCATGTAGACTGCTATGATATCAATGGCAACCAGCTCTGGTGGATTGATATGGGTCCTAACATGCTTTCAGGTGCTGATGAGCAGTGGGATGTTGTAGGTTATGACTGGGATATGGATGGTAAGGCAGAAGTTCTTCTTCGTGGTCAGGACAACATGATTATCCACCATGCTGATGGTACGGTTACTAATATCGGTTCGTCTACAGTCGATACTCGTTGGAACGGAATCGAATATACTTCTACTGGCAATGAATACCTCCTCTATCTTGAAGGTGCTACTGGTCGACCTTACCAAATTGGTCCTTCGTCTCATCCAGACTACATGGACTATCCTAACCCTCGTGGTCAGGACTCAGATTGGGGAACAGGTATCGTAGGACACCGTTCAACAAAGCACTTCTTTGGTGCTCCATTCCTTGATGGTCGTCATCCAAGCATCTTCCTCGGTCGTGGTGCTTACACAAAACACATGTTCAAGGCATTTGATGTAGATCCTGCCACTCACCAGCTCACAAAGCGTTGGGAGTGGAATAGTGCTACAAGCGGTCCTTGGTTTGGTCAGGGATATCATAACTATGCTATAGGTGATGTCGATTGGGACGGTAAGGATGAAATCATCTTCGGTTCGATGGTTATCGACGACAATGGTAAGGGACTTTCTACAACTGGTCTTGGACATGGTGATGCTCAGCATTGCTCCGACTTCGACCCATATCGTAAGTATGAGGAACAGTTTGCCTGCAACGAAAGCAGTCCTGCAATGAACTATCGTAATGCTGTCACTTCCGAATTCTATTATCGTAAGGTTGCCGGTGGCGATGATGGTCGTGCTCTATGTGCTAACTTCACAAATGCATATCCTGGTTCGGTAGGTCGTTCTGTAGGTACAGGATGGATCAGTACTGTTGCTGATAAGGAAGTGCCTGAACTTGGTGGCGATTCTTTCATTTCTTGGGGCGACCTCAATCAACGTATATATTGGGATGGTGACCTCTGTGATGAGTATTTCGACAGCCCGGGTACTGAAGGTTATGGTGCTATCTATAAGCCTGCGGGTGCCGGTCGATGGAACTTCTCTGACTCAAAATGTAACAACTGGTCAAAGAACAATCCTGGTGCTATTGGTGATATCTTTGGCGACTGGCGTGAAGAGGTTGTAATGCGTAAGAGTGACAATACTGCACTCCTTATTTATTCTACAGGAATTCCTACCACATTCCGTATCCCTACCCTCTGGTCCGACCATCAGTATCGCAATGCTATGGTATGGCAGTCGATAGGTTACAACCAGCCTCCTCACAAGTCGTACTTCCTTGGTCAACTTGAAGGCATTACTCAGGCACCACCTCCACTCACTATGACTGGTCGTACTGAGGTTGAAAATGGCGGAACAATTGCAAGTACTGACGAACACCTCATTGTTTGCACGATGGACAACACCAATATCAATATCAGTGATGGTGCATCGCCTTACATGGTTACTTTCTATGTTCCTTCAAATGTGGAAGGTACTGCACCGAGTGGTACTACTTCGCAGAAGGCAACTATCAACTACTCTTACTATACTTGCAACGTGACTGGTGGCGGTCTCTCAGGCGAAACTCGCATCGTCAAGCAAGGTGATGGTATTCTCAATCTTCCTAAGGCAGACTTCAGTCATTCTGGTGAAACAAATGTATGGGGAGGTACTCTCAATTTTGATGGTACAATGAAGAATTCCCCTCTCTGGCTTAATCGTTTTGCCGAACTCAACTCAAATGGTGGTGAGTTCAAGAGCATTACGGCTGATTACGGTAGTGTCATTCGCCCTGGTGGTGAGAATTCCATGGGCAATATTTCTGTAAACGAAACTCTTTACCTTGGTTTTGGTAGCCGTATCATTATTGATATTTATTCTGATGGCCTCCAAGCTGACCAGATTAATGCAGCCACTCTCCGTGTCGAGAAGAAGAACTGGGAATATGGTCCTGCTTACCTTACTCCTGTAATCGAGTTTGTTGAACATACTGCAACTGGACAGGATATTATGGCTGAAGGTGATTACGTTCTCGGAAAGATAGGTTCTGTTACTGGTTCTTTGGATAATATTAAGCTTGAAGGTATCAATAAACTGAAGAATTCAATCACATTGAACGAAAATGGTGAGCTTGTTCTTCACCTTAGCAGCACTCGTTCTGCTGATACTATTGTATGGTCAGGTGCAAGTTCTGCTAATTGGGATTTTGCAAAGACTGAAAACTTTTACGTTGCATCAGATGAAAGTCAGAAGGCAGACATCTTCGTCAAGGGCGATAAAGTTCTTTTCACAGATGATGCTACTAAATTTGCTGTAACTATTAAGGACGATATTCCTGTTGATACTGTTATTGTCAATAACAACAAGAAGGCATACACATTCAGCGGTAGTGGTAAGATTATCTCTGGTGCATTCGTTAAGGAAGGTACAGGTACTGTCACAATGGGCAATGATAACACATACGCTGGTGGTAACTACCTCAAGGGTGGTGTCGTTAAGGTAAGTGCTCTTTCCAACTCAGTCACTCCGTATGGTAATCTTGGTGCTGTTACTACAGTTTCGAATAAGTTCACAATGGAGAACGGAGCCGAACTTCAGTCTACAGCAACAGTAACTAACGGCTCTCCTATCAAGATGATAGGTGACGAGGGAGGTGTCATCAACAACTCTGCAGACTTCGTTCAGGAGAAGGCAATCTTGGGTACTCTCCTCACCAAAAAGGGTAATGGATGGTTAAAGATTAGTACTGCTAATTCGTCCCTCACTAAGATGGTTATTGCTGCAGGTACCGTTGATGCAAGTGCTTCTCCTGCAAAGGCTGTCGAAATGCAAAGTTCTGCTGCAGCAACAGGTAGCGGTTTCCTCACAACTCCAATCTATGTGGCAAATAATGCTAAGGCATCTCTTACAACAGTAAACCGTGCCACATCGTCAAGTGTTCTTACGGGTAAAGGCCAGATCACTATCTATTGTGCTACAGAAAAGGGTAGCAACTATTATGCTACACGTTCGCCAATGCAGTTTAATACCAAGTCTTTCGAAGGTACGCTCGTTGCAAATGCTACTTATGCAGCTGACGGTCGCTTCACATTCGATACTGCAAATGGTGGTGATAAATGGACTCTCAATATTCCTGCCGATCGCTTTGTACAGAACTCAGGTAAGACTCTACGCATTGGTAAACTCACTGGTACAGGAAGTCTTGGTGGTGGATGTACGTTCAGCAACAGTTCAACTGCTGGCATCAACACTTGGAATGTTGGTAACGATGAAGACTTCAAGTTTGATGGTGTATTTACAAGTTCTGATAAGTTTGTTAAGATGGGTACAGGTAAGATGACCACTTCAGGTGTTTGGACATCAACTGGTACAGTTACAGTCAATGCGGGCGAACTACATGTCAACTCTGGTTCTACTCTTGGTACAGGTGCTCTTACAGTTGCAAAGGGAGCAATCTTCTCCGGAACAAGTGGTGCTAC
>DCIW01000103.1 GCA_002317225.1 Prevotellaceae bacterium UBA1716
GTCGGATGAGAGTGTTCAGTTCTATCGTTTGAGAGGTATGCTTAATGGCAAGATTATCCTTGATCCGGTTGATAGGGTCGAAGCAAACGAACCTGCAATTTATGCAGTTGCAAGTGGCGATAATAAGGTTGAGATGAATAACGAAAATGTGTTGGTAAAACCATTTGAAGAGACAGAACAATTGGATGAAGTTTATTTGGTAGGTGTTGTGGATGAACCAAAGGTGCTTACCCCAAATTCTGGTGATTTCTTCATCTCGAACAATAAGTTCTGGGCTGTTTCGGACAAGTCTGTTACTGTTGCCCCACAACGAGCATATATTTCTTCGAAAAATGAAATAAACATCAAGTCGTTTGCCATATCTACGGATGAAGGTCTGGTGGATATCGTAACTGCTGTTGACCGTGAATCGGAAGACTTTGTTTCGGTTCATAACGTACAAGGAATTCGCATGCAAAAGGTGGGCAAAGGTTTGAATATTGTGACATTGTCAAATGGAAAAATGGTTAAAGTGTACAAATAAATGTTATTTGACAATCTCTTTTGACCTATAAAATATGGGGGGAAATGCAGTTATTATGTGCAAAATGACTTTGCGCGCAAGCATTTGCCCCCAATTATTTGTTATTATGAGCATTTTTGTGTAACTTTGCCAAAATTTTGTGGATGTAATAAAAACCGGTTAATATATGAGTTCATCAAATAATTTGTTTCAAAAGATTTTTGATTGGTACCTTTCCAAGGAGGCGTTACCTTATTGGTGTGTACTCGCTTTGGATTATGTGATCGTATTATTTAGCGGTCTTTTCGGATTTTATTGGCAATTGGGCGGAAATGGGCTGGCGAGCAATTTCTGGCACATATTTTGGCTTATGGTACTGTTTTCCGGACTTTATGTTATCGGATTCCGTATCAAGCGTACATATAGCGGAATGATCCGATTCTCTTCGTTTGAGGATTTGATTCATGTCGGAGAGGCAATGTTGATTGGTTCGGTTCTTACTATTGTCGTGAGTTGGGTGCTGGATCACGTCTTCGGTTGTGATTGCATATCGTTGAAGGTAGTGGCATTGACTTTCGTGTTGGGCACATTGCTCATGGTTTTGGTTCGTGTTATTGGTAAGGCCACTTATGATGGTTACCATTCGCGTAACGGAAGCGGACGCATGAATGCTTTCATATATGGCAATCTCCATGGTGCTATTGCGCTTGCTCAAGGAGTGAAAGAAAATAAAGAATCACGATTCCGTGTTCGTGGTTTTGTGTGCACTACACCAGGGGCAAAGCACGACCTCATGTTGATGGGCCAGCGTATCTATTCGCTTGAGGACGATTTGGTTGCTATCATGAAGAAAAAGCGTGTGAAGGCACTTGTGGTAAGTCCTGTCCAGAATGAGAATTTCCGCTCGAATACAAAGTTGATCGATAGCTTGACCGAAGCAGGTATTCATATCTACATGATGCCACAGGTTGAATTGTTTGACGAGTCGTCAACTATCCAATATGATACATTGAAAGAGGTGGATATTGAAGACCTCCTTCCAAGAGAAAAGATTGAAGTTAATCTTGAGGCTATCGGAGAGCAGTTGAGAGGTAAGCGTATCCTCATCACTGGTGCTGCGGGCAGTATCGGTGGAGAAATGGTGAATCAGGTGGTGCTCTTCAAGCCAGAGGTTCTGGTACTTGTGGATCAGGCCGAATCGCCAATGCATGACGTAAGACGAAAGATGGCAGAGCACTTTGCCGATCTCAAAGTCGAGACGATCGTGACAAGTATTGCAAATCAAGAGCATATGGAAAAATTGTTCGCAAAATATCGTCCGGACTATGTATTCCATGCTGCTGCATATAAGCATGTGCCAATGATGGAGGATAATCCTGCCATTGCGGTACAGAATAATATTTATGGTACTCGTGTCATTGCAGATCTTGCGGTCAAGTATGGTGCCAAGAAATTTGTGATGATCAGTACTGATAAGGCTGTCAATCCAACTAATGTGATGGGATGTTCGAAGCGAATCTGCGAAATTTATTGCCAGTCGCTCAACAAGGCCATTGCTGAGGGTACGTTGAAGATGGAGACTGCCGACGGAAGCAAACCTGTAACACAATTCGTTACGACTCGTTTCGGAAATGTGCTTGGTTCGAATGGTTCGGTAATTCCAATCTTCCACGAGCAAATCAAGAAGGGTGGTCCTGTTACGGTAACTCATCCGGATATGGTCCGTTTCTTCATGCTTATCCCTGAGGCTTGCCGACTTGTGCTCGAAGCAGGAACGATGGGCAATGGAGGCGAGATATTTGTGTTTGACATGGGTACTCCGGTCAAGATTGTGGATCTTGCAAACAGAATGATTCGACTCTCGGGTGCCAAAAATGTGAAAGTGGTATTCTCCGGACTTCGCGATGGAGAAAAACTTTATGAGGAAGTGCTCAATGACAAGGAAACGACCAAGCCAACTCATCATCCTAAGATAATGATTGCAACAGTCAGAGAGTATGATTACGAAACTGCCCTCATGAATGAGGAACGACTGCTTGAGGCAAGTCATACCTTCGACGATATGGCAATCGTAAAGATCATGAAGGAGATTGTTCCTGAATATAAGAGCAACAGTTCGAAATATGAGGCGTTGGACAAATAAATGGATAAATAATTGATAATAAGATAAAAACTAAAATACAAAGATGAAAACAAAAAGTTTATTAAGACTTGCAGTAGTGGCTTTGGCTGGTTTGCTTGCTTCTTGCAACAACTACAAGGATTTCACATATCTGCAGGATGCAACTGATTTTGACCAGATGCAGGTGAGTCAGCTTGCTCAGATCAAGGCCCGCAAGGGTGATGTGCTTAATATCTATGTTAGTAGCCGTAACCCGGAATCTGCAATTCCTTTCAACTTGGCTGCTGCAGGTTATCGTCCTGGTACAGGTCAGAGTGACCAGTTCACTCAGGCAAGTCGTGCCCTCGGTTATCAGGTTAATGAGTCGGGAAATATCGAGTTCCCACAGGTCGGCTCTATCCATGTGGAAGGTATGAGTCGTACTGAGATTCAGGAGTATGTCAAGAATCAGCTCATGACAAAGGGACTCCTTAAGGATCCTATCATTACAGTTGAGTTCTCTAACTTGAAGATTACCGTAGTGGGTGAAGTTTCTCGCCCAGGTAACTATAATATGAGTAATGAGCATACAACTATTTTTGATGCTCTTGGTATGGCAGGTGACCTTACTGCTTATGGTCTTCGTGACCGTGTGGCTGTAATTCGTGAGGTTGATGGCAAGCGTACTGTTGTTTGGCACGACCTTCGTTCGAAGAACATCTTCGATTCTCCTCGCTATTATCTTCAGCAGAATGATATCGTTTATGTTCAGCCTAACAAGTATAAGGCAAGTCAGAGTACACAGAGTCGTTGGAACCAGCCAAGTGTTTGGATCTCGCTTATTTCGACTGCTGTATCTGTTGCAACTTTGATTAGATTGTTGACTCAAAGTAAGTCATAATTTTTGATAATTACACCTATTATATAATATGGCAGAAAATATATCACAAGTTAGTAATGTTACTACTAAAAAGGCAGATGAAGAGTTCAACTTGTCGGATATCCTGATAGTTGCGCTCAACTATTGGAAATGGTATCTCCTTTCAATCATCATCTGCTTGCTATGTGCCTTCATTTATGTTAAGCGTTCACCAAACGTTTACCAGCGTCAGGCAACCGTCATGATTAAGAGTGAGAAGGGTTCGAGTCAGTTGGAGTCGGAGGCTGCAACATTCGAGGACCTCGGTATCGTGTCTACCAGTAAGAGTGTGGACAATGAGTTGCTCGTGTTCAAGACAAAGCGTTTGATGATTGAGACTGCTCGTCGTCTTCACCTTGATGTAGACTATTCCCGCGAAGGTCATTTCCGTGAGTTTAATCTTTACGGTTCAACTCCTTATACACTTTCATTCCCAGATGCTGAAGAGGATGAGATGTTTGCCCTCAAGATGACTCCTGAGAAAGGTGGCAAGATTCGTCTCCACGAGTTTATTGTTGGCAAGAAGAAGTATATGAGTGACGTGTATGCAGCTCCTGGAGTTCCTGTCAAGACTCCTGTCGGTCGTGTGATTGTATCGAAGAATGAACGCAAGTCTGCAGAACCACTTACTGGTGTTGACATCAATGTACGTAAGTATAATCTCAAGACTGTTGGTCTTTCGTATAGTGCAAGACTTCAGACTGCTCTTGCAAGCAAGATGGCGTCTATCATCACTCTTACGATGCAGGATGTGTCGAAAGAGCGTGCAGAGGAGGTGCTCGACACTCTTGTTGCAGTTTACAACGAAGATGCTATCAACGATAAGAATAAGGTTGTAGTCAATACAGACAAGTTTATCAACGAACGTCTCGAAACCCTCGAGGGAGAACTCGGTGGTGTTGATATGACTATCGCCAACTTCAAGTCATCGCACCAGTTGACTGATATTAGTGCCGATGCGAGTGCATTCCGTAGTTCATATAACGCGATGGAGCAGAAGGCTGCTGACCTTCAGAACCAGAAGGCTGTTGCCCAGTATATTTTGGATTACATCCGTAGCCGAATTGGTGATAATCGTTATGATGTCATCCCAAATAATGCGGGTGTGAAGAATACTCAGGTCGAGACATTGATTTCGCAGTATAACACATTGACTCTCCAACGTGAGAAACTCCAGCAGGATGCGGGTGTTAATAACCCACAGGTTGAGGACCTTGGTAACTCTATCGACCAGTTGAGAACTCGTATCATCAGTTCTATCAACAGTTTGATTCGAAGTCTTGATGTAGAAATCGCAAATACCAACTCACGAGTAAGTTCTGGTAGTAGTCGTCTTACTGCCGTTCCAACTCAGCAGAAGACTGTCACAAATGTTGAGCGTCAGCAGAGAATTAAGGAAAACCTCTACATGTACCTCCTCAACAAGCGTGAGGCGAACAACTTGAAGAAGAACATGACTGAGAGCAATGCCCGTGTGCTTGACCCAGCCGAAGGTTCTGACTCTCCAGTGGCACCTCGTAAGGCTATGATCATGCTTCTCGGTCTTATCATTGGTATTGCCATTCCATCTGCAATCCTTTGGTTTACAGTAGTTGGAAGTACAAAGGTTCGTAGCCGTAAGGATATCGAAAAGGTATTGTCAATGCCATTCGTTGGTGAAATTCCAGAGGTTGTTGATAACAGCAGATTCGCTTGGTTAAATAAGATCCGTAACTTCATCAACCAGAAGCAGAACAAGCGTCGTAAGCACCTTGATGTTGTGATATCGAAGGATTCTAAGGACCCAGTTTCTGAGGCAATTCGTGTGATGCGTACTAACCTCCACCTCCTTAAGGCTGGTGATAAGAATAAGAAGGTCATAATGATGACTTCTTATATTCCAGGTGCAGGTAAGACATTTGTATCAAGCAACCTCGCAATGAGTATGGCTCTCACACACCGTAAGGTTATTATTGTTGATACCGATATACGTCGTGGTAGTCTTTCGGCACAATATGGACGCAATCTCCCAGGTGTCACAAACTACCTCGGTGGTTATAATGATAATATTGACGAACTTATTGTTCATTCGGATAAGAGCGAATATCTTGATATTCTCCCTGCTGGTGTTAATGCTCCTAACCCTGCCGAACTCCTTCTTCTCCCTAAGTTGGAAGAGCTTATAGAGCAACTCAAGGAGCGTTATGATTATATCATCCTTGATAATGTGCCTGCTCAGGTTGTTGCCGATGCAGTTATCGTAAATCGTGTTGCAGATATGACTATCTTCGTTATCCGTGCCGGAAACCTCGACCGTCGTATGCTTCCAGATGTTCAGCAGTTGCACGAGTCTGGTAAGTTCAACAATATGTGCGTTGTGCTCAATGGTGTGTCTAAGACTCACATGTACACAAGCTATTATGGATATCATCAGTATCAGGGATACGGATATTATTAGAATTAAGAATTCATAATTCACAATTCATAATTGACTCCGTCGAGTCCTTCGGGGGGGGCATAATTGGGAATTAAGATTTCATGATAATAAAAAGGAGTTGCTCTATTGGGGCAACTCCTTTTTTACATATTTAAAAGGTTTTGTAACACTAACAATAATAAATTGTTAGAAATATAACTATCTTTGCAGCATAAAACCTAATAAATGCATTTATGAAACGAATCATTCTATCTGTTTTTGCGTTCGTAGCAGTCTTTGCAATCGAATCATTTGCGCAACAATTACCTTACCAGAATCCAAATCTCTCGGCACATGAGAGAGCAGTTGACCTTTGTGGTCGTCTCACACTTGAGGAGAAGGCATCACTTATGCTTGATGACTCTCCTGCTATCCCACGTCTTGGAATCAAGCATTGGCAGTGGTGGAGTGAGGCACTCCATGGTTATGCAAATATGGGAAATGTAACTAACTTCCCAGAACC
>DCIW01000111.1:0-4059 GCA_002317225.1 Prevotellaceae bacterium UBA1716
CTGGCCAACTGAGCTAAAGAGGCAGTATCGGAAGTTCCGATCAAGAGCGGAAGACGGGGCTCAAACCCGCGACCCCCAGCTTGGAAGGCTAGTGCTCTATCAACTGAGCTACTTCCGCATAAAGTAGTTTATCTTGTGGGCAGGGACGGATTCGAACCGCCGAAGCCGTAAGGCAACAGATTTACAGTCTGCCCGTTTTAACCACTTACCTACCTACCCTCGTTCCATCTTTCGATTTCACTTTGGTGATTCGCACAGGATTCAAACCTGTAACCTTCTGATCCGTAGTCAGATGCTCTATTCAGTTGAGCTAGCGAACCGTTATAGATAAAACTACTATTTTGTGGGCGTTGACGGATTCGAACCGCCGACCCTCTGCTTGTAAGGCAGATGCTCTGAACCAGCTGAGCTAAACGCCCTTTCTTCATATGGAACCTTATTCGATTTATATTCGCATCTTAGTTCCTTTCTGAAAGCGAGTGCAAAGGTACAGCATTTTCCGTTACTGACCAAATGTTTTGGTGTTTTTTTTATAAAAAATAATCATCATTTTTTATAACTTACTGAAACTCAACAAGAGCATATTTTACGCTCTTTTTTTATTCGTACAACATATATGTAAATACGTCATTTTACATCATCTTTGAGTATAGGAAGTTGCCAATGATATTTCACCGCTAATATGCGTGTGACAATCACAGATAAGGCACATGCCAACTGAGAAATCACATCAGAAAAACCTAGCCAAAGTCCGGCAGCGAGCACTAATCCACCCACTCCACAAGCCAAAGCATAGATATCGCGACGGAAAATGAGAGGCACCTCATTTATCAGAATATCGCGGATCACACCACCTGCAGCACCTGTAAACATACCCATGATGCATGCCGTCCAAAAAGGGAAACCTGCAGAGTAAGTTTTCTCATAACCAACTACAGTAAAAAGGGCCAAACCAATCGTATCAAACAAGAAAAGAGTGTTTGACACTTTATGAATACCCTTATGGAAAAAGATGAAAACCAATAGCGAGAAGGCCACAATAGCCAAATACACCCATTGCGTCATCCAAAAGGGACTGTGACCTAACATAATGTCGCGAAGAGTACCACCACCTACCGCAGTTGCCATACCCACTATGAATGCGCCAAAGAGATCAAAGTTCTTTTGCGAAGCGAGACGAATACCAGATATTGCAAATGCAAACGTTCCGATGTAGTCTATAATGTCTACAAATGTTATGTTTATCATAATTTTCCTTTAAATGCCATAATTAACACCAATTGCCTAAAGACAAAAACTGCACCATCCCAAAGAACAGTGCAGTCTAATATTTTAACCTTAAAAAATTTGTTTAATACTTAAAAAAAGATGCTTAACGGAAATCTCCGCCCTGCATCGTAGAGCCTCAATAATGAGGTCTCTACTTAATCCCTTTACCAGTGGCTCTGAGAGTCTCACTGGATGGTAAGCATTGTTTGTGAATGTGCATTGCTTATTTGAGCAAGCTGAAATTACTTACCAAGGCTACAACTGCCACGAGTGCAGCCATGAGAATTGTCATAGTTTCCATAAATCAATCTTTTACCTTTTAATTAATACACTATTTTTAATACTTACTGTGATGTTATCCGAAAAAATCCTTTTACTTTTACCTTAATCAAACTAACTTTTACCTATTCTTTTTACCTAAAACAAATCTTAAAACCTAATTTATTTCTAAAAACCTTAATCAAATCTTTTTACCTGAATGCTTCACAGCACTTAATCCTAATCAATCTTTTACCTATATTCAATTTATAATCTCAATTGCTTATCGAGCCAATCTTTTACCTTTCAACTTTGTTAATACCTATTTATATCGATGCTTAACCATAAGTTGTTTGTTAAGTCTTTCGAAATATTATCTTCATCAGACTTTGTCATTAGGATTCTCCTCAACTTTGAGCCTCGGAGCTTTTATTTTTCCTTTCGACATTGCAAAGGTACATACTCTTGAAATATTAGCAAGCATTTTTAAGAAAAAAAACACTATTTGCAACGTTTTGCTGATTTAAATCATTCGTTGTGCCCGAACACATCAATAAAACACCATTTTGTGTGCGTACACAACCACCAAAATGGCATTAAAGCATTTTAATATCTTCAATAGCTTTTTACTTACAAATTCACATCTCTACCTTCGCCCAAACTGGCAAATGGTCACTTATTCCTCCATTATATTTATAACCAATGTAAGTTCTTCTCGGCTTGACTCCGCCGTATTTTTCGTCATTCTCAAGCAATAAGATGTTATTTAACACTCCTGCATCAACGACATTAACGTTTCCGCTCACAATAATATGGTCAATAACACTCCATTTTCCTTTGTATTTATAAGTTCCGAGCCCTTTAGGGATCTTACCGACTATAACGTCATACAATCTGTCTTTTGAACGCGTATTGGAACTCCAATACTTATCCGCATTAAGCACATCAGTAATTTGCTTACTTTTATATTCAACGTTATAATCCCCCATTATGATCACCTTCCCGTCATGCCTTACAGAAAGAACACTATCCACATGTTGTTTTAGTGCTTTAGTCACTTGTATACTTTTGGTTTGCCCTTGTTTTCCACCCAGTTTGGATGGGAGATGGACAGCATATACATCCAAAGTGTCACCGTCAAAAACCGTTCCCGCCACATGCAATATGTCTCGTGTCGGAGTACCAACATGATCAGGTCGCACACACTCAACCAATACAGGTTTGAATACGAAACGTGAATATAACAATGCCACATCAACGCCTCTATTATCTGGCGAATCCGTCATCACATAATCATAGCCAAGAGCTTTTAGTGGAGTTTTCTTAACCAAATAATTAAGAACCGTATCATTTTCCACCTCGCACAAAGCAACAATCCCCACCGGCCTAATTGTGTCCGCGGCAGCAATAACTTGGGCTATCCCGTTTAGTTTCTTATACAAACGCCCCTTATTCCAATACCTTTGTCCACCCTCTACATATTCATAGTCATCCTTCCCCTCATCATGACTCAGGTCAAATGCATTTTCGCAATTGAACGAAAGAATTTTCATAGACGTTTGAGCCCTTGCCATCATTGTGAAAAATGACATATATATAATAAGGTGTAAGAATAGTAATTTCATATTTTACCCAAGATTTTATTCTAAAAAAGACTTGAGGAAATATGTTCATTTCATTTTTCAACTTACAGAAACGCCTCTATTTTCATATTTCCAGTCTTTCATTATGCAAAAATATGAAAAAAAGTTTGTATTCTTATCAAGGGATGCATAAAAAGTGCTATATTTGCAAAAATAAAACCAAACAATATAATATGAAAATCAGATTTAACGTTGAGTATCGCACTAATTGGGGCGAGGACATTCGTGTCCAACTCAACAAAATTACAAAAGACGGGCAGCGTAAGCCTGTCAAAGAATGCCCACTTGAAACGTATGATGGCAATAATTGGGAAGGTGAAATCACACTCCAAAACACTAATCTTATAGGTGTAGAATATAGCTATGCAATGTATCGTGATGGCGAACTTGTATGGACAGAATGGCTTATCGCACCACATAAAATAGACTTTGACGGAGTCACCACAAGCTATATCACAACAGACTCTTGGCGTCCCATCCCTGAGGATCTTCCTCTTTATAGTAGCGCTTTCACAGAATGTGTAGGTACTCATAAGACTGAGAACCTCAGCACATTATATGCAAGTACACTACAACTTCGTGTAGTCGAACCACACCTTCGCAAGGGTGAACATCTTGCCGTAATAGGTAGCAGTCCTCAGTTAGGAGAATGGATTCAGCCTAAACCAATGGCTCTCATCGCTCTTCAGGAATGGGCAATCAATATTGACGCCGCCCTACTCTTCAACGAGGCTGAATATAAATATGTTATCGTTGACGACAAGAACGAGATTCTCTGTTGGGAAGAAGGTCCAAACCGTCGTCTTCGCACACCACGTCTCCAGAACAAACAGATGTGGGTTCGCACAGAGCGTTCTCCTCAGTTCCATTATCAGAATTGGAAAGCAGC
>DCIW01000111.1:4136-22928 GCA_002317225.1 Prevotellaceae bacterium UBA1716
GACCTTAAGACTCTGATTCAATGGGCAGTAAAGACCAAGATGCATGCCATCCAGATTCTTCCTATCAACGACACAATGATGACAGGTACATGGCAAGACTCTTATCCTTACAACTCAATAAGCATCTACGCTTTCCATCCGCTTTATTGCGACATCTCTGCCCTTCCAGCATTAGCAGACAAGCTCGAGATGGAAAAGTTCATGATGAAACAGCAAGAACTTAACACACTTACACAGATTGACTACGAGGCAGTTATCGCACTTAAGATGAACTACCTACGCAAAATCTTCAAACAAGAAGGCGTAAAGGTTCTTAAGAACGAAGGATTCAAGGCATTCTTCGAAGACAACAAGGATTGGCTCGTTCCTTATGCTGCATTCTCTCACCTTCGTGATATTTACGGAACGCCAGACTTCAGCGAATGGCCACGTTTCAGCAAATATAATAAGAAGGAAATAGAGAAGTTCTGCGATCCATCAAATGAGGATTACGCAGAAATCTCACTCTACTACTATATCCAGTACATGCTTCATCTTCAGTTGATTGATGTTCGCAATACGGCTCGTGCTAACGGCATCATCATCAAGGGCGATATTCCTATTGGTATATCTCGAGTAAGCGTAGAAGCATGGACCGATCCTAACCTCTTCAACCTTGACGGACAAGCAGGTGCTCCACCAGATGATTTCTCTGTAAACGGTCAGAACTGGGGCTTCCCAACATATAATTGGGATGCAATGGCTGAAGATGGTTACCAGTGGTGGTTGCGTCGTTTCAAGAAGATGGCAGAATACTTCGATGCATATCGTATCGACCATGTGCTCGGTTTCTTCCGTATTTGGGAAATACCAATGCATTCTGTTCACGGACTTCTTGGACAGTTCTCACCAGCACTTCCAATGAGTGTTTATGAGATTGAAAGCTACGGACTCCATTTCCGCCAGGAACTCTTCACTCGTCCATTCATCACAGATTGGACTCTCGAACGCGTCTTCGGTTATCGTGCCGAAATGGTTAAGATGCTCTATCTCGACCCTCGTACAGATGGTCGTTACGACCTCAAACCAGAATATAGCACTCAGCGTAAGATTCAACAAGCGTTCAAGGACAAGACAAGTGAAGATGACTTATCACTTCGCGACGGACTTTATTCTCTTGCTTCCTGCGTACTCTTCGTGGTTGACCGCAAATCACCAGACCTTTACCACCCACGCATTTCGTCGCAGATGGACTTTGTCTATGAGTCTCTTCCACAGCATGAAAAGGAGGCGTTCAATCGTCTTTACAACGACTACTTCTATCGTCGCAACAACGACTACTGGTACGAGTTGGCAATGAAGAAGCTCCCAGCACTCACCCAGAGCACTCGTATGCTTGTTTGTGCCGAAGACCTTGGTATGGTGCCTGACTGCGTAGCATGGGTAATGGGACAGTTGAAGATTCTTTCACTCGAAATCCAATCTATGCCAAAGTCGCCAGAACTCCAGTTTGGTCGTCTTTGGGAAAATCCATATCGTTCGGTAGCAACAATTTCAACTCACGATATGTCACCACTCCGCCTTTGGTGGGACGAAGACATTGAGCGTGCTCAACAGTTCTACAACAATGCCCTCTACAAGGATGGTCCTGCACCACACCCTGCACCTGGATGGCTTTGCGAGGAGATAGTTTCAGCACATCTCTTCTGTCCATCAGTACTCTGCTTGCTCTCGCTCCAAGACTTGCTTGCTATGGATGAGGAACTTCGTCTTCCAGACCCTGCAGCAGAACGCATCAACATTCCTGCAAACCCACGTCACTACTGGCGTTACCGTATGCACTTGAGTGTTGAACAGTTGATGCAGGCTGACGATTTCAACAACAAACTTCGTTCACTCATCGAAAACAGCGGTCGTGGCTAATAAAGAGAAAAAGAAACCAAAATATAACAAGCGTAAGTTCATAGTGGCATTCATAGCCACTATGGGCTTCTTTGCTATCATACGCCACGGATTCTCGTTAAATATTCCAATGCGTGAAGTGCCTGTCAAAACACAACTTATAAATACTGACACAATCGAAGAGGATTTGATTGCCGAGACAGAGCCAGTAGAAGTAGTTGATGTTCCTGAAGACCTTTTCGATCATGTGGAAGACGGAGATAGCATCCCAGGAATTGACGAAACAGAAGATTCGCTAAACAAACTCATACCACAGATGGAGAAACCTTCTTCGCAACTTGGTCATAACGGCCATCGAGTGATTGGAGTCCATTCGTGGACCGAATGTTTTCCTGACAGCCAGAGTCTTCAGATTGTAGCAGCCAAGAAGAACGGAATCAAACCATGTGTCAACAGAACAGAGGCACAACGCTACGTAAAAACTCACAAACTCGTAAATATTAGCAATTCGCCATTTTACAGAGTTGATGACCTTCGTCATTCGATGCCTTATCTTGTTCCAAAAGCGCAACATCTACTGAACACCATTAGTCTCAACTTCATCGACTCGTTGCAAGTCAAAGGTATTCCGCCACATCTCCCAATGGTCACATCCGTACTACGTACTACTGATGACATTTCGAGTCTCCAACGAGGTAACAAGAATTCCGTCACGAATTCTTGCCATTGCTACGGAACAACAGTCGACATCACATATAACCGCTTTGTTCCCCTCACCGGCCATTATGATCCAAAGGCAGAACTAACACGTTGGGATTTACCTATGAAACAAGTGATGACTGAAGTATTGCGTGACCTCCGCGAACAAGGACTTTGTTATGTGAAGTACGAAAGAAAACAAGCTTGTTTTCATTTGACAGTGAGGTAAACAGAGTATGAACGATTGTATATTACATAATATGCCGGAAGGGACGGAGAGTATTCCGTCCCCTTCTCTTTTCACCTATCCATTCCAATACGAGCCACACCCTCTTTGCGTGGCAGCAGTTGAGGATATCAAGAAAGAATGTCGCAAGTTGTTGGAAGGAGAGAATGGTGGTAAGATGTTTGGGGTTTTGGTGGTTGAAGAAGAAGAAACTTCGATAATTCGAAACATCAATAATTCCGAAAATCATAAATCCCGTTACTACCTTGCAGCCTTCTCTGGCATTATCCAAGGCACTTACCATCACGAAGGTTTTGTTCCTCCAATATACGACTTGCAACATCCAGGTAGTTATTTCCAAGAAGAACAAGCAGTTATCTCCGCCATCAACAAACAAATTGAAGAAGGCGATACAAATCCCGATCTCTTTGAAGAGCGTAAGACTCGTTCGCGAAACTTGCAGTATTGGCTATTTCAGCAATTCCATATTCTTGATGCAAAACTGCAAGAAAAAGAATTGACAGAGATATTCAAGGATACAAAACAAATCCTTTCACCTGAAGAATATTTCAAGAACAAAAAGAAGTCTGCCACATTAACTCGCATTTCAAATCCCCTCCCTTCACGCGAGGATTACGGAGGCACTTTTCCCATCCCACCCGCAGGAGCAGGCGAATGTTGTGCTCCAAAACTTCTTCAATATGCTTATTCTCACAATCTTAAACCAATTTGCATGGCAGAGTTCTGGTTAGGACCTTCGCCTAAAGACGAATTGAGAATAGACGGCAACTACTACCCTGCTTGTCATGCTAAATGCAAACCTATTCTCGGTCACATGCTTCAAGGACTTGATATTGAGGAGAATCCGATGCTCAAGAAAAACAGGGAGATGGCAGCACTTGTTGAGTATCTGTATGAAGACGAATCAATTGTAGTAGTATACAAACCTTCGGGATTGCTTTCTGCTCCAGGAAAAGACGATGTTCCTTCATTGCTCGATATTGTTCGCGAGAAATATCCTTCAGCAATGTATGCCCACCGACTTGATATGGACACATCGGGCGTGATGGTTTTCTCGCTTAATGATGAAATCTACAAGAACCTTCAGAATCAGTTCTATCGCCACGAAGTAAAGAAGCATTATATAGCCATACTTGATGGTGAGGTAGACGAAAACATTCCTCGAACAGGAACGATTTCATTGCCTTTATTGCCAAATCCGTTCGATCGCCCTCGCCAAATGGTGAACCACGAACATGGAAAACAGGCAATCACCCATTATGAAATATTGAGTATAGAGAATGGACAAACACGCATCAAATACAATCCTCAAACGGGTCGCACCCACCAACTTCGTGTGCATTCAGCTCATGTCGAAGGTTTGCATTGTCCAATAAAAGGTGACAACCTATATGGCACACCTTCCGACCGCCTTTATCTGCATGCCGAACAATTAGAGTTTGCACACCCTACTACTGGTGAATGGATGATATTTAGGAAAGAAGAGATTTAAAAAGACCACAGATTTGCTAAAAAACAGCAAACATTCTACCAAACAACACCAAACATACTGATATTCAACTCGTAGATTATGGTAGAATGTTATCCAAACACTCTACCAACATTCTACCAACATTCTACCACTATCTACCATCCCAGAATACCGTCATTTGGTGCAGTCAAACCACTTTCACCTTTATCTAAAATATAAGATAATAACGTATATGAAAGTCCGTATAGACGGACAGTGATGTCCGTATAGATGGACTTGTCTTTTCTTCTATTGAGTTCCAGTTTGTTTTCTCGTACTTTTGTGAAATAGATGGTTTTTATATAAAAAAAGTATCTCAAAGAAATCAGGTAGAATGTTGGTAGGATGTTGGTAGAATGTTGGTAGAATGTTTGAGCAACATTCTACCAAGGCATAAACACTGAAAATCATAGTGTTAAGTTAGATTTGGTAGAATGTTTGCATGAAACAGAAAAAAACTTAAAAAAAAATATTTCGTATAAAACAAAAAAAAGGCCGCAAGTAATTATTGCGACCTTATATATTAATGCATGTTATTTTATCTAACTTCACCACCATTATGAATTACTGGGTTGTAGTCAATCTTATGTTCTGTTGTGATATAGACTGTTGTACCCTCTGGAGTAAGATACTGAAGACCTTTTGCTGTGAAACTAACCACTCTTTGTCCAAAAGGAATTTCCTGATAACCATCCTCCTGGCCAATAGCTGCAGTGATAGACTCTTTAGTATCACTACCCTTGTACTCCGGAACATACCAATCTCTGAAGATAACACTACCAACAAGATCAGCCTGTTCATACAAAACATCCTCTGCAACCAATGTCCATGATTGAGGTACTGTTATCACAGGGAAACGAGTAATCAAAACTTGTGCTTCCTGCTGTGCTGACGCATCATCGATGTCTTCATTTGTACAACTGCTCAGACCGAAGACTGACAAAATTGCAACTAATGCTAAAAATAAGTAATTCTTTTTCATTTCTATTTTGATATTATTGTTTACGAAACTATTTTACTATAATCGGTGCAAAATTACATATATTTTTTGTAACTACCAACAATTAAGTAAATTTATTTAAATATTTATGCCGTTTTAAATCATCATTCAGCATTTTTGATAATAAAATGCCTTATATAATCAGGTTGATAGAAGCGACGATTGGCACTTTCATCAGGCGAAGCCTTGAATGTCTTTCCATAATCATCACGCATTTCTTCTCCACTCCAAAGCGAATTTATGACGTATTCCATACCCCAACTATTAGCAGGACGGATACGTGCTGTGCGATGTGCCATAAACTTCTTTCCCGGAAGAGGAACACTGAAATGGAAACCTCCATTTATTTCTTTTTCCACAAGCATTGCATACACTCCAACTGTGGCTGCTCCAAAATGGCGAGTGATATCTCCACGAAGACCAAAATCACCAAAGACATAGCGATTTGCCTGAAGTGTGAGTTCGGTGTCAAATACTGGAAGATAATAAGTTGCGTACGCCTTAAATGATGTGCGTAACTTCTTGCTGAAAGTCCACCCTTGTTCCGATGTGACGATAGACTGTACTGTTGCTCCCGCATTAGCACCCAATGTCCAACGACCATCATTGCTCATCCACTTAGCACACAAAAGTCCACCGGCACGGTTGTTATTAAAGTTTCCGCCAACAAGCCTTACACTGAATCCATGCGTCAAATAGAAATTTTGTTCGAGGGTAATAAAACCTGGTCGTACCTTTTTGTATTGTCCTTTCAAATTAGTAACGATAGGGAATTCTGCCTGCAAGGTGAGTTTGGCACCTTTCCAAAGTTGCATTTCGAGTGCAGGAGCCAAATTGAAATAATACTTGTAGAGGGCATCAAAGGTAGTGTTGCTAAGCATCAATTCGGGATAGACGACAAAATCCATCTTCCATGATGACGAATTCGTCTTATCTACGCCACTTCTGTTCAGCACTTTCCACGACTCATCATAGTTCAGATCGATAGTCATCGAACTATAGACATCAGCAAGAGAGCAAACTCCTCCTTGATATTGACCAACAGTAGCGGCATCAACAGAAATGTGCAGTTGCGGTTCTTCTAATGCTGCAACTACCACATCAAGTCCTTTTCCACTCTCTACATTTTTTAGAGCAACATTAAGTGCCTTATTTACACCACGATAAGTGTCACGATAGATGTTGTCTTCGAATGTCAGATACGAAACGCCGCCCTCGTCAACCACTTTCACGTTTTCAAATCCTTCGGCAACAAGAGATTCGGTAATCTGTGCATTGGCAAACATTGCCATGCAAGTAGTCACTATAGTTAAAATAGTCTTTTTCATACACTTACATTATTTTTTACCCAACACACATTCATATCTGATACCAGCCGAAAACGCCTTGAAATCGTAGGCAAAAGCATGCACATTGAGATGCTTCCAGAAACGAGCATTCACACCCAAGTTCCATGCTCTTGAATCATATTCAGCAATAAAATTCATCTCATTATAAAAGAAAGGTGTATACTTCACACCACCAAAGATGCCTTTACGACAAGTATAGAGGCGTTTGTTTGCTTCTTTTTGGAAAGGGAAATAATAACCAAGAGTTGCACTTAGGCGATTCCCCTTCAAGTCAAGTCCCTTAGTAAGAACAAGATAGTAAGACTCGTATGGTGATTCACCTTGTCCGCTGAGTGGATCATCAGCACCTATAGCTACGCCGGGAAGCACTTTTGTTTCCTTGAGTGGTTGAATTCGAACCGAGAAGGTACGATCCTGCTGATCATATTTAGGATTTTCCTTGTCAATCGATTTAATCAACGTCATTCGGTACGTCAATTCGAAGAAAGAAAACAGATCGACAGAAACAAAATAATTGCCCGAATTATATGTTTTGGTAAAATACTCAGGAAGCATATCTTTTGGAAGGAAATTTGCTCCGGCACGAATAGTACCACCTTCAGCATTCTCTGCCGAAGGAATATTCAAAAGTCCTGTGCTTCCTTGAGAAAATTGTGCAAATGCTGATGGAGCGAACAAACAAAAAGCCCCATAAAGCAATGCTATCCTAAGCCTTTTCAATTTCATAATTTCACATCTATTAATTAATTATGGTGCAAATGTACAAAAAAAAGAGAAAGGAAACAAAGGGATTGAGATGTTTTTCAACAATAGGACACATATAATTCGGTTCGCCATTAAACCATTTCCACTTTTACACATCACATATAAGTATAACTTATATTTCCCACAAATTAGCACTTAAAAATGAAGAAAACGATATTTCTGTTTCTCGCACTATGCCTCAGCACTATGCTCCGTGCTCAATCGACTAATGAAACCGTAGGGGTGATGTCCTATCTCCAGAAGGCAATGAAGTTCAACCTCACCGTCCCTCAGGAGAAAGTATATATGCATTTCGACAACACTGGTTATTTCGAAAACGAAACTATGTGGTTCAAGGCATACGTTGCAAGAACCATCGGCACAAAGAGTGCAGCTGCATATAATCTTGCTCCTTCGAAGAACTTGAGCAAAGTGCTCTACGTGGAACTTCTCAACCCAAGTGGAGATGTCATCAAGACACAGAAATACCCAATCGACTCTATTGGTACTGCTTACGGCGACATGAAACTTGACACTCTTCTCGGTTCAGGATTTTATGAGGTACGCGCATACACACGATATATGACTAATTGGGGTGTAAACGCTTGTTTCTCACGAGTATTTCCAATCTTCGATACGCCTAAGAAAGAGGGAGATTACACAAAACCCACACTTCGCACCAACCTTCGTTCCAATCGTGATGTGAACAATCGCGACCAAAGTGACTCGCTATATATCAATGCGATAAAGGAAGGAATCTCAACCAATCCGACTATGAAGACTATTACTGCACGCTTCTACCCAGAAGGTGGCGATCTTGTTGTTGGGAAACGAGGGCGAGTGGCAGTAATGGTAGTGGACGATAATGGTCGTGGTTTTGCAGGCGATGGTTTTGTGCAGAACGAGAAAGGCGAGATTGTTGCTTCTGTGAAAACAGACTCCCTTGGTCGTGGATTGTTTGATGTCATTCCTGATGGTAGACCAATGAAGTTCCAAATGAGAAATATAAAGAACAAGACACAAATATTCAATCTTCCTCAGGCAAAACAAGAAGGTTGCGTGCTCAACTTAGATGCTATCAGCGAGTGTCCGCTCGTCACACTTCAAGCTACAAACGGTATTTGCGGACATCTTCTTGGCTATGTCATCATAAACAATGGTAATATCATACATGCAGATACAATTACCGCAGAACCACAACTCGAAATAGAACTCGACCGCGAACGACTTGCTGAAGGTGTGAACCAAATCACTTTCTTCGATAGCAAGGGACAAATTCAAGCAGAACGTCTCTTCTTCATTTGTCCAAAAGGTACTGAAGCTGATAGCATTGAGGTGCTCACTAAGACTTTGACTCTAAAGCCTTGTGGGCTGACAGAATTGATTTTGAAAACAACTCCAAACGCAAATCTCTCATTTACTGCCATTGATGCCCAAACTATGACTAATGGCGCACAAGGAAGCATAAAGACTTGGATGTTGCTTTCGAGTGAGGTTAGAGGATATATTCATAATGTGGACTACTATTTCGAAGCTGACGATGAAGCACATCGCAAATCGGCAGACTTACTTATGCTCACACAAGGATGGCGTCGTTATGACTGGAACTATATGGCAGGAAATGAGCCTTTCAAGTATGAGCAACCTATTGAGGATAAGTTCTATATCTACGGAAAACTCAACGAATACCGCAAACGTAATAAAGTGGGTGGCGTTGATATGCGAGTAGATATGTATAATCGATTTGGAGAAAGTCTTTCGGGAAAAACTACGACCGATGCGAATGGTCACTATGCATTTGACATGCCATTCGTCAATGGTGAGTGGGAAATGCAGATGTCTACCTCTGTCAACGATAAGCAGAAGACATATTATATAGGTATAGACCGCTATTTCTCCCCTACCCCTCGTTTCATTTCACCAACTGAGGCATACCTCCAGATTCCACTCGAACCAAACCTTGTCAATAAAAACACTCCTGAAAAAGAGGAATTTGTTCCTATCACAAAACGCGACCATTTGCTCGATAATGTGACAGTTAGTGCCAAGCGTCGCTATTTCACAAATGACGATTGGAAATATAAGAATGAAGGATATGGCCGTGAGAATGCTACTGTCTTCTATGATATTGATAAGGAACTTGACAAATATCGCGACCAAGGAAAGGAAGATCCTACCCTTTTTGAATTGCTTTGCAAGTTGAATGCTTTCTTCAACAACCCAGACTTGAAGGACCTCCCTACTCCTCCTATGCATTCGGATTCGATGTGGACTGGTAGATTGGCTTACGACCATAAACCTATCAAGTGGATTATCAACAATGGTGACACTCAAGAAGTTTTAAGCGTTACTGATGAAGAGTCAGAGACATTCAAGGCAATCACAAAGATTTTAGGAAGAAAGATGGACCTTGTGGCAACACAATTACATAATGATATGTTCTACGCTATTACAAGCGAGAATGGAGCAACAGGCGATGACCTCTTCCCAGTTTGGCCAAGCGAAATAAAGACTGCATATATTGTTCCTTCAAGCCCTTACGAGGTTGATGGTGCTGTTCGTATTTACCTTTATACTCACAAACGATTCACAACAATGAGTCAGAAGGGACTTCGACACACTTATTTCCAAGGATTCAACACCCCAGAGACATTCAAGACCGAAGATTATTCCGTTCTTCCTCCGATGGCAGACTTCCGTCGCACAATCTATTGGATTCCTAATGTGACCACAAACGAGAAAGGACGAGTGAAAGTGTCATTCTACAACAATTCGACTTGTAAAGGAATGTATATCAATGTTCAAGGTATGAGCAACGACGGGCATTTCTTGGGAAATTGATGTTTTGGCAAATAGACAAAGACAAATAATATGGGGGATGAGCAGTTGAGTTCATCCCCCTTATTATATAATAATGTATAAGTTAAATACTAAGCACAATTACGTTTTGGGTGCCTTTATCAATTCGGTATTTTTCCGATGAGCGAAGACCAACCACCCAAGCAATTTCATCTCCATCAGTCACAACAAGTTGGTGACGCTTTTGGAAAAGATTGAGTTTGAGATTTGTCATAAAGTCAGAGAGCAGTTTTCTGCCACGCATTCCGAAAGGTTGGAATGTGTCTGATGACTTTACAAGACGAACAGATAGTTTTCCGTCCAACTTATCAGCATCAAGATATGCAAAGCGAGAATCCTTGCAAATAGAAACTTCGGAAACAGGAATAGTTTGCATCTTGATATCTGATGGACTGATGAATTTGAGAGCACTTTCGAGAATAAGAGAACTGCGATCAAGTAGCAAGCACTCATCTGTTTGGTTTGCTTCAAAGATTTTGCCAGATTGTCCGTTTATCGCAGCATTGAGAATGTCCTGCTCTTGAGAACGGTTAAAGCCTTTTCCACAAAGCCACTCATGGAGTACGGACGATGGCGAGACAGAATCAAGAAGCTTTTCGACATTCAGAACACCTTGTGCCACAGAACAACGCTCAATATCCATTTTGATTGCAGCCTCATAAACCTTCTGCACCTCTTTAATATTATTAATAGTGGTGGCTATATTTTCAGATGCAGCCGAATTGATGCCATTAAGAATTGGCATTATGTCAAGACGAACCTTATTGCGACTCACATCATCAATAAGATTTGTGCTGTCGGTTACGAATAACTGCTCCTTGCTGTTAAGGTAATCAACAATTTCATTACGAGAAAGGCAAAGCATTGGACGTACAATCTGCATATCACCTTCCATACGACTTTCCTTAATGCCACAAAGTCCGTTGATACCTGTTCCACGAACAGCATTCAGCAGAAAGGTCTCCACATTATCATCACGATGATGACCGACACATAGAGTCTTGATATCATGTTCTCTTGCCACTTTTGCAAAGAAATCATATCGAAGTTCACGAGCAGCCATCTCGATGCTGACACCCTTTGACTGGGCATAAGCATGGGTGTCAAAATCTGTTTTCAGCAGTTCTATACCCTTTGTTCTGCATAAATCTGTCACAAACTCCTCGTCCCGATCACTTTCTTCGCCTCTAAGATGGAAATTACAATGAGCAGCCACACAATCATATCCCAGTACCTGCATCAAAAGCAATACACACACACTATCTGCCCCACCGCTAAGAGCGATGAGCACTCTTTGGCCATCTTTCAACAGACGTTGTTGAGAAATGAAACTTTGCACTTTCTGTTCGGTTCTCGTCATAATTTGACTACAAAATTACATCTTTTTATCCACAAATGGAAGAAAATGCACTACTTTATTAAAAAAAACGTGCAAAAGGTTTGTCATTTCAATAAAAACCCCTACCTTTGCACTCGCAAAACAAAAATGGTGCCTTGGATGAGTGGCTTAGTCACCGGTCTGCAAAACCGTTTACACCCGTTCGAGTCGGGTAGGCACCTCATGAAAAAAGGATTCAGTTTCGACTGAATCCTTTTTTTGTTTCTATAATATCCAAAAATATTTATCCAACTCCAAGAATCATTGCATAGATAATGATGAAGATATAATTAGCAAATATCACCGATAGGAAAATATCGAGGTCTGAGATCAAGTAGCCCGACATAGTAAACTGCTCCGAAATCAACCTGTGCCCTATTCCAAAGCGATGTTGCACACGGTCGTAGATTATATAGAACAATAATCCGAGGATGCAACCCACTGTCCATCCTACAAGCACATCACCCACATAATGGACACCGAGATAAATACGAGTAAAAGTAGTCGTGATGCTCCAGAAGAAAAGGACTGCAGCAAGTTTTCCATAACGGAAAAGAAGCGAGAGGAACACGGCAAAGCACATCGTATTGCAGGCATGTCCCGAGAAGAATCCGAAACGGCCACCACGATAGTTCTTGACCACATCGATCATATACATCAACTGCGGATCCTGAGTTGGCCTCCAACGAGCCACTGTCGGTTTCACATATCCGGAACACAAGCGATCGGCCACAGCAATAAGAAGCACCAGGAAAAGGACAACTATCAGAGCATCACGCAACTTATTATTCTTGAATATCACCCAGAAAAGCACAAGAATGACAAGTGAGAACGAGAATGTATTGGTGACAGTGTACATGACATTGTCCCAAAATATCGAATCACTGCCATTCAAGGAAAGAGTGATTTGCTGGTCAAGATGTATAAGCTGGTCTAAACTCACGATTATTTAAGTTTTAATTAAAATGAGTAAATGGATTTGGGGATAGGGATAATCATCAAATTACTTCAATTGCACTGACAGGAATCCATCCTTGCTTGCCTTCCTCAAACTTCACCTCTCTCCACTGCTTCATCGAAGAGTCGAGGATTTCGACTTTAGAACCTTCGTGAATGACAAAGAGGTCAGTGCTTGAATTGTTTGGCGAACTCTTGACAGGAATAGCAGGTGCAACGACAATTGCCGAATTGCGATTGTTGAACGCCTCATTCTGAGTGTAGGCAGAGATATTTGCGATGATGACAAGCACAAAGAGTGCCATCGCACCATAAACGCCAACTTTACGCAATGTCAGATTGCTTGAGAAGAGATAAGCCAATATGCCGAGAAGCATAAGTGCAAACGAAATGATTGCAGTAACGCACCATGCATAGATGCTCATCATATTGCATAAATTATGCCACCATGTAACGAAAAACATCTCCGAAGGCGGTGTAACCTTATCTGCAGTCTTTCCACGAGCAAGGGCAAGATTGGCACGAATGTCGCCATCACCAGGTTCAATCATCAATGCACGTTCATAATTAAGTATTGCAAGCGGAATATTATCCAACTTATAATATGCATTACCGAGATTGTAATAAAGTGCGGCAGAAACGCCATCTTCGCTTTTCAATGCCTTTTCGTATGCAGCAGCGGCTTCTGTGTACTTTTCTTTCTTGTATAATTCATCGCCTTCTGCCTTTGTTTGAGCAAAAGCAGATACAACAACGAGCAATGCGAACAAGACCGTATATATACGTTTCATAATTCAAAATTCCTAATTTCCAATTCTTTCTTTGCGTTGCTTCGAAAGCGCTACGCGATAACCTAACTCCTAATTCCTAACTCCTACAAACTATCTTCAATCTTACTGATTGTTTCGATTGCACTCTGATAAACACTTTCCATCTGAGCATTCACGTCAGCACTTGGTGCATAACGAGCAAACTCGCAATCGTTGAGAGTCTTGATAAATTGTTCTGTAAGTTCTTGTGGAACCGACTTTGCAGAAAGCTCTGCCTGGATATTATCCTTGTTGAGCGATTCTTGTGGCATGTTGAGTTTGTCAGCAATGTAGCCCCAAAGAGCACGCATCACTTCATCATAAAACTCGTTCTGCTTCTTTTCTGCAAGAAGTTTGTTGGCAGTCTTAAGACGCTTTGTAGCCTTCTTGTTAGCCTTCTTTCCTCGACTCTTTGCAACATTTGCATTCTCCTTCAACTTCTTGAAACCAAAGGCAATCGCTGCGGCAAACATTGCCAAAAGAACAGGATAGCACAACCAATACTTCAAAGAGTGGAAGAGCGAATCGCCCTGCTTGACCATTCGTCCATCACTGAGTTTGATGAAACGGATATCTTGATTGAGTTCATCGACATCCTTCTGGTTGTTGGAGTAGTTGACACTCTGCGAATTGCCTCCCTTGCCTTTCTTCACGTTGATTGTATAAGGCTCCGTCGTAAGAGTCTTGTATGTGTGGGACGCTGTATCGAAATAGATGAATTTCGTTCCAGGAATAGTGAACTTGCCCGGATGGCGAGGGACTGCAAGATACTCAAACGATTTGCTTCCTGCAAGACCGCTTGTGGTGAGTTTGAAGTTGTCTGTCACCTTAGCGTCATAAGTCTCAAAATCAATAGGCCATTCAACCTCAGGAGTGTTGATAAGCTTCATATTGCCCGAGCCCTTGACATTGATACGCATCGTAACAGCGTCATTTGTCGAGACATCAGTGCCGTTAATGCTCGAAGAGATGGAAAATTGTCCAACAGCACCAGAGAAACCGATAGGCTTATTTGGAAGCGGAGAAACATGGAGAGTGATTGAAGGAGTAGTGATCTTCTTCTTAACCTCAACCACACCACCAGTGCCGTTAAAGAAGGCCTCTATTGGGTCGATGGCACGATTCTGCTGAACTACTACACCTTCGTAAGTGATTCCTGGAATCGTAAGTGTTCCCGACTTCTGTGGAAAGAGCACATACTGGCTCCAGACAACAGTACGGTAATTACGACCATTATATTGTTCAAGCGAAAATTCCTTGTTGCGAGGAAGCGGAATCTCCTGAATCTGGAAGCCATCGAGAGTTGGGAGCTTTCCTTCCAATTGAGTAAGGTTTACGAGAGTGTAAATCTTATATGTAACAAGGATAGCCTCCTGTTCATATACATTTGTACGAGAGGCAGTTGCAGTCATAAAAAGATCCTTGGCAGAGATATTATTGCCCGAACTTGTAGGCTGTGACTGACGTTGCGGCATCTGCTGTTGCTGACGCTGCGAATAACCACCGCCATACTGCTGTGATTGAGAACTGCTTCCACCACCCTGCCCTGCAGGAAGCACCTTTATCTTTGCCGTATTAGAACGAACTTGCTTGCCTTCTGCCTGAACAGATGCCGCACCTACGTTGAATGTTCCGGCATTTGATGCCATCAGCACAAAAGTGTAAGTGACACTACTGCTCTGCGAAGTGTGGCCGTTAATGATTTGGAAACTGCTTTGGGTGGATGTACTTGGTCCGTAAATCACTTCAAAGCCCTTGAAGTCTGGGGCTGCAAAGTTGGACACAGATTGTGTGTTCACCGTAAACTGTACACGAAACTTGTCTCCCACTTCCACTGTTGAAGGAGCAGAAATGGTCATTCTGACATCATCGGCAAATGCAGATAACGTCAGAACGAGTGTACATAATATAATATATAGTCTTTTCATCAAATTTTGTTATTACTTGTCATTGAGCAAAACTTTTACCAATCCTTTTCCAAAGACTTTCTTCTCTGAGGATTAACCTTAACCTTCTGCTGAACGTTCTTTTCGTCTTGCTGAGCAGAGTTGAGGAGTTGTTCGGCAGCTTGATCAGACATCTGGTCCTTATCCTGCTGTTGCTGCTGCTGATTTTGTTGCTGTTCCTGCTTTTTCTGCTCTTCTTTCTTTTGCTCGTCCTTTTTGTCTTTGTCCTTGTCCTGGTTCTTGTCGTCGTTGCCACCGCCGCCTCCACCGTTCTGGTTCTTCTTCAACTGATGCTGAGCCATAGCGAGATTGTAGCGAGTCTGCCAATCTTCAGGATTGCAGCGAAGAGCACATTTGTAGAGATTGACTGCAGTTTCAAATGCCTTTCCCGCATTCTGGCCATTCGAACGCATTTCGCGAACTCCCTGCATATACCAGATATTACCCATGTTATGGAAATTCTTGGCACGCTTCAGCGAGTTGGTAAAACCAAGCGAATCAGCCATCATATAAGTGACGTTGGCAGTCGAATCCTGCCCTTGTGCAAGTGCGGCATTGGCAAAATTATAATAAGCCTCGACAGTCTTTTTCTTTTCGAGAGCCTTGGTGAAGTTCGTAAGAGCCTTATCAAATTCACCTTTATGGTAATGCCTATTGCCAAGACGTATATAGTCGCGGTCAGTGCTCTGAGCATCTGCCTTTGGAGCAAAGAGCACAAACTGGAACGCCAATAATATTAATATGTTAAGAAAACGATTCATCACTTGAATAATTTGAAGTTCTTGAACAAAGGATTCTTCTTCTCGATGATACACATCTCAATAGCAAGAACAATGAGGAGAAGGATTGCGACAGCGATGAACTGTTCATCGTATTCGGAATACATCGACTCTATTGAGTCCTCCTTCTGCATCTTCTCAATCTCCTTCTGGAGCACCGACTGTGCTTCGTCAGTCTGGTCAACATGCACATAAAGACCGTTGCTTGCCTTTGCTATATCCTTACCAATCTGCTCGTTAAGTTTGGTTGTAACAACATTTCCCGAGAGATCTTTTTTGAACGAACCATTGCCCATTGGAATTGGACCACCTGCCTCTGTACCTACCGAGAGTACAAAAATCTGTATGCCCTGCTCCTTTGCAGCCTTTGCGGCATCGATAGCACCCTGTTCATTGTCCTCGGCATCAGTGATAAGGATAAGTGCACGTCCCACTTTCTTCTTCTTCACATCGGAGAAGTTGGCAGTTGCTCGTTGGATGGCTTCTGCCATATTTGTGCCTTGGATGGCTATTGTACTTGGACTGAGTTGCGAGAGGAACATCTTGGCAGACACATAGTCTGAAGTGATAGGAAGCAGGGTGAGTGATGATCCGGCAAAAGCCACAAGTCCCACCTTGTCCTGGTCAAACTGTTCAATAAGCTTGCTCACAATCATCTTCGACTTGTCAAGACGACTCTGGTGCAAGTCGGGATTGATATCCTCACAGAGCATTGAGTTGGACACATCGACTGCAATCACCACCTCAATGCCCGAACGCTTTACCTCCTCATTACGAGTGCCGAACTGCGGACGTGCCATAATGACGATGATAAGCCCGAGAGCAACCATCAACAATGTAAACTTGACATGTCGGCGAGTGGCAGACACATCGGGCATAAGACTCTGGAGTAGTTCGGGATCGCCAAACTTCTTGAGTTGTGCCTTCATTCGAAGTTGGATATATACATAGATGGCCGTGATAATCGGTATCAGCAGCAACAAGTATAAATATATAAGATGTGCAAATCTAAACACGAGAATAATTAAAATTAAAAATTAAGAATTCAAAATTCAAAATTATTATTAAAACGACCTTTTGCTCAAGGAACTAAGGCGAATCAATTAAGGGAGTCGTTTGAGCACCACCACTCTAAGCAGAATCTCGAGAATCAGCACGATGAGTGCTGCAAGAGCATAAGGCTCAAAGAGTTCGGAACGCTTGCTGTATTCTTTAACATTGAATTTGGTGCGTTCCATTTGGTCGATATCTGTATATACGGCATCGAGTTCGGCATTGCGTTGTGCTCGGAAATAACGACCACCCGTCTCATTCGAAATCTTGTTCATCGTAGCCTCATCAATCTCAACAGGGAGCATCACTGTGCCGCCAGTTGGGAGTGGATAAGGAGCCATACCATTCTTACCAATACCGATGGTATAGATGCGGATATGCTTCTTCTTAGCAATCTCAGCAGCAGTGAGAGGCGAGATATTGCCCGAGTTGTTCACACCGTCGGTAAGGAGAATGATGACCTTCGATTTAGCAGGACTCTCCTTCAGTCGAAGGATGGCATTCATGATACCATCACCGATAGCAGTACCATCCTCGATGACTCCACGAGCAGCCATATTGCAATCTGCATTGTTGTAGAGGTTCATCAACATAGTATGATCGGTAGTGAGCGGGCATTGTGTATATGCTTCACCTGCAAAGATTGTCAGACCGATATTGTCGTTAGGACGCTTGTCAATGAAGTTCTGTGCAATCGCCTTAAGAGCCTCCACACGGTTTGGCTTAAAGTCTTGTGTAAGCATGGAAGTTGACACATCGACAGCGAGCATGATGTCAATACCTTCCACATCGGTGTCGCTCCACGAATGCTTTTTCTGAGGACGTGCCAAGATGCAGACAACCAATGTCACAAGAACCAATCTCAAAATGAATGGCACATGCATCAGGTATAATCTGAATGTCTTCGGAGCATATCTGTATTTAAGAGTTTCCGGCACTTTCAGCGAAGGCACACTCTTCTTGTACTGCATCACATACCACACTATGTAGGGTATGAGTGCAAGGAGCAGGATAAAGAATAACGGATTCTTAAATTCCATTTTATACTAACAAATAATTGAGTCTGTAAATAAGATAACAAATCACACCGAAGAGCACTACCGAAGCAACGCTGACTGCAGCGATGAGAGTCCACTTCGCCACCTTCGAACGCTTCTCCTCCACAACGATTTCCTCAGGCTGTGGCTTCTGCTCTTCCTCCACCTTGGTCGAGTTGATGTATTCGATGGCAGAAACGAGATTACGGTCGTTTTCGTTGATAAGTGTGCTGTACTTTGCAAACTTAACAAGATCGGCAGTTTCGAAGAGTTCGCGGAGTTCGCTAATTGCCTCTGGATCATTGACATCCTGTAAGTGCTGGATAATCTCGAAGGTAGTCATCTCAGTGGCATTGAAACCATAGCGTTCCTTCATATACTGACGGAGAGTGTCGGTAAGCTGAGTGTAGTATTCCTTTGAGTCTTCGCTCTGCGAGAGTTTCTCTTCCTTGATATGCTCAATCTTCTGCATAGCAGCCTTATGTGGAGCCACACGCTGCTTGAGTTTGATGCGTCGTATGATTGGCTTATTGTCCTTGAGTCG
>DCIW01000066.1 GCA_002317225.1 Prevotellaceae bacterium UBA1716
CAGAACAGGTGGCAGAAAACAAGACTCGTATTGAAGTGGAAGATGTGGACTGGAACACCCTACTCCACTCTACATCGTCCGACCTCGAACTCCCTGCTACAAGTTTCACATTAGGTATATTCTCAGGCATTTCGCACTTCTTGCTGAGTACATACAATCGCATTTCGGTCAAGGGAGCACAGAATATCCCTGCCAAAGGTCCATTCATCATTGCACCTAACCATCAGAGCTATATCGATGGTCCTATCGCAACAAATGGTCTTTCGAGCGAAACTCTCCGCAACACATATTTCTATGCAACCGAAGAGCATGTACAAGGCACTATTCGCAAGACTCTTGCACGCAACAACAATGTCATCCTTATGGAGCGTGACAATCTCCGCAATTCAATCATGAAACTCGCTGAGGTTCTCAAGCAAGGCAAGAATATCATAATCTTCCCAGAAGGTGCTCGTACCATGACAGGCGAGATGGGTGCATTCAAGAAGACTTTTGCCATCTTGAGCAAAGAACTTCAAGTGCCAATCGTTCCAGTGTGCATCTCAGGTGCTTACGAGGCACTCCCACGAGGCACTCATTATGTTAAACCTCACAAGATTACGGTCGAATATCTCACACCAATCCATCCTGATGAGAACAAGTCGTATGAAGAGATTACCGAACAAGTGAAGTCAGTCATTTGCGAAGCATTAGAAAATCAGAAAAAGAAACAATAATCGTGGCATTGCCTCATTTAAGATATGAGAACTTTCTTCCCTTTGAAGAGTGAGCAAGGCAACACCTGGACCCACCTCTTTGGTTCAATCTTTGCCCTATCATCCATCTGGATGGTTTGGCCTGCTGTGCATAGGAGTTGGCAGATGGCATTCGGAGTCATCTTCTTCATCACGGGCATGTTCCTGATGTTCCTTTCCAGCACCATATACCATTGGGTGCATCCAGGATTAGCAAAGCAAATACTCCGCAAGTGCGACCACATCAGTATATATGTAATGATCGCATGCTCATACACACCCGTATGCGTGGGAGTGATAGGCGGTTGGCTCGGTTGGTTAGTCTTCGGACTCATGTGGGGTATCGCCACCATAGGTACGGTGGTCAAGGTATTCGCTTTGGGCAAGAATCCACGACTATCTCTCGCAATCTATCTCATAATGGGTTGGAGCGTACTCCTCATCTTCCCTACCGTTCTCGAACGCCTCTCGTCCCTGTCGATGTTCTTTCTCGTATGTGAAGGAGTATTCTATACCGCAGGAACATATTTCTTTGCTCACGACAATCGTCCACATTATCATGCTATCTGGCACATCTTCGTCTTGCTCGGAGCAATATCACATTGGGCAGTAGTATTGACGATATTGATATAGTCGGGGCAAAGATGAGGGACAATTGAAGTAATAAAACCATATTAATCCCTAATGATTCGTATTATAAACATAGCAAAGGGGCTGATTTCACTTATCGAAATCAGCCCCAATTATATAAAAAATGTTAGTGCAGAGAAATGATTTTAGAACTTGCTATTTGTTTGGTTCCGGATGGACACGCTAATATGGATTGTTGATGAAAGCACCACTTCCTGTACCTATTGTATTTCGCCAATTCCAATACCATGCATTCGCATCAGCATCCTGCACCCAATTGTCAAAGTCCTTATAAACCTTGTTGATACCTACATGTTCAGCAGGCCAAGCCCAACCTCCTGGCAAGAGTATGAATTGAGGAACTTTTGATGTTTCATCTCTGTTAGGACCACCTTGGCAAGACAGATTTGTGACAGTATAATTTTCGTCATCCGGACTCTTAATTTTCACGCGGAAGTGTGACAAGATAGAAGATATGCTGATATCATCGCTTACCAATGGAATTGTGCTTCCAATCTTTATGCGTTCGCCTATTTTATCTGCACCGATATTTGGATTATCAGGGTCCACATTCAAGGCGATATTGGTAGGAGCATTAGAGTCTCTGCTCACAAGCTGGTGAATTTCACCAAGAGTGATCCAGTTAGGGTCGTCTTCTGCAGGAGTGAGAACTATTGACGTGTTATATTCTATAACGGCTTCGTATGTACCACCTGCAGCAAGTGGAGTAAAGTAAATATCTGTAGTACCAGATTCTATAACTTCACCAGTTTCAGCCTTAACGGTTGTTGTTGTGTTCACCTCCTTTGATACTGCCCAAACGAGGTCGTTGAAGTCGTAGTCGTACGAACCACCAAGGTCCTCGCAAGCAATAATCCAGTTCTGTGTAGTCTTTGTATCCGTAACATCATCCTCTGGAGTGATATCTGGGGTGATAGACTGAACACCTTGAACTTCGAACAAGAAGTCATTGTTGTCGTAGTCCAACTCATCCTCAAGACCGATATAGTTCTTACCCTTGTATGAGAAAGCAGAACCACGAGGGAGGTCGTTGAAGTAGTGACGCTGAACAGATGCAGAAGAAGTATAGACACGTGCCAACTCGCAAGCATTTTCATCACCTGTACGAATACCAAAGAATCCAATTACATAATCCTTAGGCCATACAAATGTGGCAGAACCAGTTGGGAGGTGTGGATTTGCTCCATCAACCCATCCATAGAAAGGAAGTTTATAGATAGGTGCAGCAAATTTAGCCTCAGAAACCGCCTGTGCATTGCCAGACGCTTTAACGCCATCAATGAAATCTCTCAATTCGAATTCATTTTTAGTATAACGTGTGAACTGCCCTGATGCCATCAATGAGTTGTAATCATCTGCACTCATGCCCAAAGCAGCACAACCATCAACAAAGCGAGCGAAATGACTCAACCACAATCTGTTCATATTATCCGAAAGTTCACCTGAATTTGAAGGTATCTGACCATTAAGTGCTGTCTGCATATTTTTACGGATAATAACCTTTGGCACCTTATTAAAATCAAGAACCATTTCACCATCAAGTTCGCGATACACATCACTCTCGGCAGACTTAGGATAGTAGAAATAACCTATGTCGTTTGCCCAGTTTGTTCCAAGACCCATAAGTTTGACAGTCACACTACCATCATACTGTACTTCTCCACTATTGATTGCACCAAGGGTTATAATCTGAGCGTCAGGAGACATTTCTTTTTCTGTAGGAGTGTTGAACGAGCCATCGCGGAAGTAAGGGTCGATATGGTTGTCACCCTCACGGAATGGACTACCAGTCCAATCTCTTGTCTTAGTAGAGCGATACAAACCATAGAGTGGGAACATATCCTTATACTTCACATCCTCTGTTCCTACCTTTACGTCTTCACCATCTTCTCCATTGATAATGTAGAAGTTTGACATGTATCCACCACCAACATCTGATTTGCCTTCTGCATCAACCATCTTGGTAACATCGTAAGTTCGGTAATTGAACTGGCCACTCTCCGAACCGTAAAGATAACGCTTAGTCTTTTCTTCTCTGAGTTCGTTATGACCTCCATAAACCTTTATATTACCACCACGAACATCTGTATATTGGATTTGTCCGTTTGTGATTGCCTGAATTGGTGCACCACCTTCGGTTGAAACAACCATACCTCCGCAATAAAGATTATCTGTCCACTGGGAAGCAATCAACTTACAGAGAAATTCGGTATTTGAAGGGTATATGTTGTCAAACTCCATAGAAATATCATTGAAACTAACACCATTACCATCTCCAACATTCGCAGTCACCCAACTTTTATTAGAAGCAACTGTTTTCCAATTGCCATCTACCCAAGTGATCACTTCCGCATCAGTCCAACCACTTCCACTATAATAAGCAGTAGCAACATGCACGCTTGTCTTACCTTGATTTTGAATATGGAACTTTGTAGAAGTTGCTCCATGCAACATCCAACAATCCTCTTCAAACATTGGCTTGGTGTATTTCACAGCATTAGCAACAGGATAATCAGTACCGCCTACTGTAAATTTTGAGTTCGAAAGAGATACACTTGCAAGAGAATATTTAGTCTGTCCTTCTGGATTGCTATTGCAAACCCATGAGTCTCCCAATGATTCAGGAATAGCAATTCGGGCAGTTGTAGTGCTTAAGTCTGCATTAGTATAGTCTACAAAGCCCCAATCATACTTATAAACAGAAGGAGCGGCCTTAGTATCATCCCAATAGTTGTGGACACGCTTCAATGTAGTGGTATAAATACTTGTTCCTGGTGCCGAATTAGAATTATAAGCACGAGTAACCATCTTGCTTACATTAGCAATGCCATCACCATCGACCGAGTAATAACCATCGACAAGGGCAATTCCAAGCGAATTCTTTATTTCCACATACACATCCTTCTTGCCACGGATAAGGTCCACATTCATGGCAAGTTCATCGCTCTTCATTTTCCCCTGGTAAAGAACGATAGCCTCGCGACTTGTAGGTGCTTCAGTCAAAAGACGCACATTATAACCAGCAGCACCTGGTACATTAATGTTCACTTTGGCTGTTTTTGCCATACTCCAATCATGATCTGGATCGATTTTTCCAAAGAAGTCCTCGAAGTGTTCAGCGTAAAGAGCCTCTCTTCCGTTGAAGTCGTTTGTAAAATCAGTACATGACACCATAGGTATCATTGATACTGCCATAACAACAAGCGACAATTTCTTAGTTGTTTTCATTTAAAAAGAATTAAAATTTATGACTTATATTAGGTAAATATCAGTTTTCACTTTAGCAATAAATCGGCATAGTCATTTTTACTGCAAATGTATTGCTATAAGTATGGTTTGACTTTTAAACACGTTTCAAATATTTCAAAAAAGCAATAAAATGCTCCCTTTGGTAAATTTTGTCCTATTTTATCGTTACAAGTGATGGTGCATAATAAAACATTCAATTAGCCCCCAAAATGGCAATTATAACAATTATCAATTAACAATAAAGAAATTTTGTGGACTCGGGGCGATTTATGCCCATGGATTTTAAATTCATGTTTTTATAAATACTTATTATTCATATAGTTATATATTTAGTATATATATTAAGTAATAAAAAATGAATAAGAAAAAACATAAAAAATGAAGGAAAATAATAAAAAGTAACATACTTTTCTCATCTTTTATGTGCCTTTGCAACGAAAATGAACGCATTTGAACAAGTGCTTATTATTAAAGGGCGATGGCCGCCACCTCCCACAGAAACTGCTCAAACACGCAAAAATTTCTTATTGTTAATTGTTAATTGTTATAATCACCCTTTATGGAACTCTTGCTTACATACCTATAGTGTGAGCACCAACACACTAATAGTATGAAGGTCAACACATTAGTAGTGTGTGTGCCTTATCATTAGTAACGACCGAGCCTTATCGTTAGTAACGACAAGACCAAATCATTTAAATGTTTTTGCCCTTTCACCCTAATGATTTGCCCTTGTTTTCTATATGATTTTTGAATATTTTCAATAAAAATAAAAAAAATATTCATTTTCTTGTAACTTTTCTTTTTCCCAATCGTCATCATTATGTAGGGCAATTAAAACGCTCGCTGAATAAGATATGAATTACAAGTACATTGAACAGCTTTTGGATCGTTACTTCGATTGTTTGACAACACTCGAGGAAGAGCAGATTCTTCGTTCATTCTTCTCACAGGAGGATGTACCTGCACATCTTATGCAGTATCGCGATCTCTTCGTTTTCGAGGTAGAAGCCAAGAATGACACTCTCGGTGAGGACTTCGATGCTAAGATGCTTGCAATCATCAACGAGGAAGAAAAGAAGGCACCACGCACATTCAGTTTGCGTCGCCAATTCGCCCCACTCTTCCGTGCCGCTGCTATCGTGGCTGTTATCCTCTCAGTTGGTAATATCGCCGAACATTCGATGGTAAACCAGCCTGCAGTTGAGGAAAACACCAACACCACAGCTATCAATCCTTATATCAAGACAGTAGACATTGAGTCTGCCATCCAGATTAAGGATGAGAGTCGTGCGGAAGCAACACCACAGACTGATTCCATTCCTGCCATCCAATCCGAAAAGGATGAGAATTTGCAGTAGGAGTTAGTCTTTCGGAATGCAACTTTTGCTTACAATATATTAAACTATCGATGCTTTAAACAAAAACCAACCGAGGAGCAAGTTGAGAAACTTCCACTCTTCAAAACCAGACCAATAAACGGTCTATTCTCTCAAAATTCACATTTTTATGTCGGAAATATATGCCGTCATAACGGAAATAAGCCCAACCTTCGTGTTGGGCTTTTCTCGTATTCTTGAATTTTGAATTTATTGCTGTCCGGTAAACGTATTTAAGTAAGTCCTATTGTGTTTTGTGTCACGCAGAGCCGCAGAGTTCGCAGAGGTTGCACTTGGTTATATATCCGCAGAGAAGGCTGAGGTGCCTTCTGCACTTTACGCAGAGGCCTCCGGTTTAGGTAGCAATGCGCCAGCCTCTGCGACCTCTGCCGCGAAGCTCGGAACGAGCCAAAGCCTGCGACTCTCGCGAATCAGACTTGTAATCTCTGCGAACTCTGCGGCTCTGCGTGCGACAAAAAGTCTTATTGGACACCAATTATTATTTTTGCAGTTTAATATCCTTGCAGTTTGAGTTTGCCATCCTTGATGACAACTCCCTTGTAGTTATCATTTACTGGGCGACCAAGGATATCGTATATATTGCCTGCCGCAGACTTAAGGCTTGTCAAGCGGATTGAAGTGGCATCAGCATCTTCTATGATGTTGAAATACTGCCAGATATCCAAACCTTTATAAGCCGCTTTGCTGCCCGAAGGCACATGGAGCGTAGCATCGTTTATCATAAACCAGTCATATCCTATACCGAATGGAGGCTCAGGATTGAGACTTGTGACATCAGTCAGCGATTCGCAATCGCCGAATGCACTAGTCTTGATGATACGCAACTTGGATGGGAGGGTGATTGACTTCAGACTCGCACAGTCAGCAAAGGCATTCTCTTGGATTTCTTCGAGATTTGCAGGGAGTTTTACATGCTTGAGATTTGAGCACATGAAGCAAGTAAGCTCACCTATCACGGTGATATTGTCGGGAAAAGCGATTGTCTCCAAGCTCTTACAACCCTGGAATGCACCATCCACTAAGGTGACAGCATCAGGTAAGTTGACGCTCTCAAGACTCGTACATTCCTGGAAAGCAGAGGCGATATTAGTTATCTTTTCAGGAAGATGGATATTCTTAATCTTTTTGCAGAACACGAACGCACCACCAATGCTTGTCACATTCTCAGGAATTTCAACCGACTCAAGGTCATAGCTGTTTGCAAATGCACCATCCATGTATGTGAGAGACTTCGGAAGGTTGATATGCTTGAGTGGAGTTTCGTAGAACGCATTGCCTTCAATTCCTATCACAGTATATGACTTTCCGTCGTAAGTGGCTGTCTCAGGAATAGTTACATCCTTATATTTGTATGTATTCCTGTCGGTGATGAAGTTGATATCGAACGACACTTCGCAAGTCATGTCCTCTTCGGATATGATTTTGTAATAGATACCGTTGTACTCGAAATCGTATCTGAGTGGTGTTGGCGGAATGATGATATCTGTATATTCCTCGATAGTGCCGAACCATGCCCAAGGAGTAGTGTATGCGTAGGCATTCTTGCATCCCTTAGGAACATAAAGCGTACTTGCGTCCAAATCCACCATTTCGAACACATCATCCCTCAGGCATGTAGGAGGAGTAGGACTTGTGAAATAATATGTGCGAGGTTGCCATACGTTTTCCATGAGGGCATTGCCTCCCAATGTCTTGACCGTTGAAGGCACCACCATCGGGTTAATCTTATTGCCCGCAAGTGCTGCTGCCCCAATATATTCGAGGGCATCGGGCCAAACGATTTTCTTGAGGTCATAGCAAGGATAGAAGGCACCCGTTTCAATTCGTTTTAATGTCTTAGGAAGTACAAGTTCCCTGACACATGGCGAAGGCATGGAACATGAGTCGATGCTTTCCAATGGTGCCTTAATCTCGATGTAGCGACTGAAGTTGTCTAATGAGTGGTACGAAAGATGTCGAACGGTGGAAGGTACTATCAAAGAATCACAACCGATACAAGTAATACCATACTCGCCGATGCTATCGAGACCTTCGGGAAGAACGAGGTTCTTGTACAAACCACCACCATCGCAAGCGAGAGCATTATCACATATAACCTTCAGGTTCTTTGGCATGTGGATGTATTCGGGTGCTACATAAGTGAAAGAGAAAGGCTCGAGGCGTGTGAGATTGTCAGGCAAGTGTAGGTTGTTGATTCTGATACAGTCAGCAAATGCTCTCCTGCCGATATACTCAATACCATCGGGCAGAATGAGGTCGGGTTGATTGTTTGTTTCAGAGAAAGCATTATCGAACGCCGACTCACCGATACTCTTGATTTTGTCACCAAAACGTACCGTATTGAATCGTCTGCCACAATTGAATCCATCCTCTATATACACCACATCGTCGTGAAGCCAGAGGTCGTAACTTTGAGGCACATTATACTCATCATAGTTGTTCTGATCACCCACGAAAGTATAGGCATGCTTGTGGTCAGACGAATACAATACGCCTTTTTCAAGCACGAAAGACTCGTTGGCAGGATCCAGGTCGAGTTCGCTCATTCTTATATAAGAAATTGCATTCTTGCCCAGTTCCTTCAGATTAGCCCCAATTCGCATCTTATCCAGACCGACCATCGAACTGAATGCTTCGCTTTGGATGGTTGTGATATTGTCACCTAAATATACTTCGGTCACATTATGACATCGTAAAAACGCCTTACGTCCGATTGTGGTGACGGGAACCACCTTATTATTATTAGTGATAGTTGCGGGAATCACTATCTTACCCGAATAATATTCCGTATTCCATTCCTCGTTAGAGTCATGTGCTGTCACCATAGCCTCATCACCGATGATTTTGTAGCAAATGCCATCAACTATCTTGTCGTATGGCGGATTCTGGGCAATAGCTATAGTGCTGCAGATGGCAGCAAACAAATAGACAATAAATCGTTTCATAGTTTTCTTCAGCATTAAATACCATATATCATTTATCGTGGCAAAGATACAAAATAATCTAAAAAGATGGTACATTTTTCGTGATATATTTTTGATTGCATTGTGAATTTTAAGGGATAAGAACAAAAATGGTAGAGCATGAAATGTTACTTTCTATTATCCTCATGATACATACCGTATATTTTATATACAAATCATTTCGTCTTCACATAGGTTTTTGCTAACTTTGCATCACTAATCAACAGAAATACAGCAACAAATAAAACCTATACATAGCTAATGAAAACAAAAGTACTATCTATCTTTGCACTTCTCATCAGTCTCTCGACATTTGCGGCAGACAAGAATGCAAGCATCAACATCGACAGCAGAGTCAAGTATCAGCACGTAACTGGATTCGGAGGTTTCTCACCAAGTCCTACATGGTCTTATTGGCTTAATGATAGCGATATGGACAAGCTCTTCGGAAAGGGAGAAAAGCAACTTGGACTGAACATCCTTCGTCTCTATATGTCAAATACCAAGAACGGATGGTCGGCAGGTGTGGCAAATGCCAAGCGTGCCAAGAAATATGGTGCATTCGTATTCGCTTCTCCATGGTCGCCTCCTGCTTCGTGGAAGTCGAATAATAGCGAAAGCAATGGTGGTTCGCTTCTCGAATCACGCTATGCTGATTGGGCAACATACCTCAACGACTATTATGTCTACATGAAAGGACAAGGTGTGACCATAGATGCGGTATCTATCCAGAACGAGCCTGACTGGACTGCAGACTATCAGAGTTGTATATGGACAGGTAGTCAGATGGCTAAGTTCCTCCGCGAACAAGGTTCAAAGATTCAATGTAAGATTATTGCTCCCGAAGCCATCCACTTCACCAAGAGCATGCATGAGCCTATCCTTAATGATGATGATGCTTGTGCCCAACTTGATATCCTTGGTGGCCACTTCTACGGATGGGACGGATCGTCATATCCTCTCGCTGCTCAAAAGGGCAAGGAAGTTTGGATGACCGAGTTCCTCATCAACGAACGCCAGCAGAATGAAGGCAAGAATATCGACTGGAAAACAGATGGTTTCCTCTTTGCTCGTAGTGTCAATAATGCTATGCTCGCTAACATGAGTGCTTGGGTTCATTATTCTCTCAAGCGTTATTATGGTGTGTATGGAGATGGTCAGTACGGAACCACAAACAATACGATTACAAAACGTGGATATATCCTCTCTCACTTTGCAAAGTATGTATCGGGCACAACTCGTATTCGCCATTCTATCGATGATTCAACAGGACAGTTGACATCTTCTGCTTACATTTCTACTACAGGAGATAGTGTTGTGGTGA
>DCIW01000029.1 GCA_002317225.1 Prevotellaceae bacterium UBA1716
GAGATACGGCAGTGCGTTGTGCAAGTGAACCGAAGCATACGGCACGAGTGTCCTTAGCAATTTCCTCGAGTGCTGGAGTCCAAGGGATATTGTCGTATGCCACTCCAAGGCAGATGTCGTACTGCGGAATACCATTACCCGAAAGTGTGACCTGAACAGTTCCTGTAGGGTAGTCAACTGTTTCGAGATGGTGCTGTGCACCTTGTTCGTTGAGGAGTGAAACGATTTCTTGGCCGTCTGCATCATTGCCGATTGCAGATATTGCAAGACCGTTAAGACCAAACTGACTGACGTGGTATGCAAAGTTTGCAGGAGCACCACCAAGTTTCTTTCCATCTGGGAGACAGTCGAAAAGGACTTCTCCGATACCAACTATATAATTTTTCATAAAGAGCCCCCCGACCCCCCAAGGGGGCGGCCATCCGGTTTGTAGGGGGAAATGGCCTTATTTAAAGGTTGTAAAGATTTTTAATTTAATTCTCCGTATAGTCTATTTCAATGGACTCTTTGGGAATACTAAGTTTGTGAGAACGACTTCACCGTTGTTGCCGAAGACTTCGACAGAGCTGTTGTCGATGAAGATGCGGAGGGAGGTGAGGCGGCGGTGAACAGGTGCTACGGAGTTGATAGGGAAGTTCTGCGAGAAGCTGACATCACCACATTTGCTGCGATCGCAAGTCAGGGTCATAGCCTTCTGGTCGTAGATGATCTTGAACTCATCGCCTTCAGCGTTGGAGAGAGTGATGGTTGTGGAACCATTGATTTTGTAAGTCTTGTCAAGTCCCTTGCCATCGTATTCAGGTGATGGACGACTGCCAAGATAGAGTTTTCCCTTAACTTCATAGAGGAAGAGGTCGCGTGCAATAGAGTTTGCTGAGCGGAACTGACGAGTAGGAACATCATTGGCATACTCCCAGTTTGACATCCATGCAAGAACAGTCTTGCGATTGTTTGGTGCATTGTAGAATGAAACCGTAGCGTAGTGGTCCTTTCCGTAATCCTGCCAGAGGGCCTTTCCGTCCTTGTAGCGAGATTCGTCATCGACAGTGAATTTGTGACCATCGAAGTCGCCAACGAAATACTGGGTGGCTGAACCACCTGCAGGACCACCAGGGTTGATGTTGCAGAGGAGAACCCATTTTGATTTACCATTTACATATTTACCATTTACCATTACAGGCACTTTCATGAGGTCTGGACATTCCCACACACCTCCATGACCACCGAGGTTGAGACCGAAACGGCTTTCTTCTTTCCATTCCTTGAGGTCAGGTGAAGAATACAGACGCATTTCCTGACCGGCAGACATGATGAGATTCCATGCCTTGAGGTCTTCGTTCCAGAATGGGTTAGGGTCGCGGAAGTCTGCTATTTCTGCTGTGAGAACAGGGTTGCCATTATACTTTGTGAAAGTCTTGCCGCCATCAGTAGAGTAGGCGAGTGACTGAGTCTGTATGTCGCCACGTCCCGGAACGAAGTTGGCAGATGTGTACATAGCCACGATAGCATTCTTGCCAAATCCTGCAGTACCTTCCTTATCGAGTACACATGAACCGGAGAAGATGGTGCCGTGAGCATCAGGAGCGATGGCTATAGGCTCGTGTTTCCAGTTGATGAGGTCGGTTGAGGTTGAGTGACCCCAGTTCATGTTGCCCCACATAGATCCGTAAGGGTTGTACTGATAGAAGAGATGATATGTGCCATCGAGATAGAACATGCCGTTAGGGTCGTTCATCCAACCGTATTCAGGAGTGTGATGATATGCAGGACGGAATTTCTCCTTATTAGATACGTCGAACGAATCGGAGAGTTTGATATCCTTCAGACGTACTTCAGAACCCACTCCACCACGATTAGTGCGGTCGATATTGAGCATGGCAGTAAGTACAAGTTCCTTGCCACGGAACTCATCAAGAAGGAATGGCACGTAATAGTCAACCTTACCCTGCGCAAGACGAACTTTGATGTTGCGCTGAAGGTCGTTGTTTGCAATTACACGGATGTCAGCTTCAGGAGCCTTCTCTTCGATAGGGAGGAGCAAGTATTTGCTCTTTTCTGTAGATGCAATACGGATATTGCAATGATCGTGTGCAAGCGTCTCAATCTTCATCTGAGCTGATGATGGGAGAGACATGGTTGCCAACGCTGTGAGAGAAATTAAAAATCTTTTCATATATATACGTTTTTATGTTTTTTCGTTTATACGTTTTTTCGTTTCAAGGAGCCGAGCGCAGCCCATTGTTAATTATTAATTGTTAATTAAAAAATGTTATCCTTCAAACAATCTTTGTACCTTAATTAAACTAATACCTATAGATTCACTAATCTAAATAATCCAAATAATCTAAAAATAAAACCTAAACTATATTTACTAATCATATTTGTGCTGTCTTCTGAATTCTGGTGCAAAGGTAGGTGTTTATATAGATTTGTGGTGTAAAATATGTTTCACTGACAATAAAAATCGTTTCAATGTAACAAATATATCAGTAATGAAACAAAAAAAGCAATCCTTAAGGTGATCTGAGTCTCGAAAGTTAGAAAAAAGACTTTCGGAGGTCATTTCAGAATAAGTATTGCCTTTTTAATTAACCTGAATATTAATATTGTGTTAAGCTTAGGTCTGTTATTGTAATGCTGTTTCCGTAGTTGTTGATGCTCCAGCAGTTGTTCTGTATGCCGTAGATGCGTTGAGTGTAACCGTACTCGCCATTGATGTACATAGTAAGGACGGAGTTGTCGGTGTAGATATCAACCTTGTAGGTGTTGTCAGCAGGACGAGGCATAATGTAGCCATCTGCACCGTCGATGAATCCCTTGCCCTGACTGCCTTCCTCTTCGAAGTTGACCTTACGACGGCCATTCTCCCATTCTGGATTCAGTACGAGGGTGTAGAACTTTGTTGCATCTTCAGAACGAACGAAAGAAATACCAAACTTATCGCCGTTGTTGGCTGTCTTGACAGTAAATGAGATGTGATTGTGGGTGCCGAGACGACTGTAGAGAGTGTAGTCGTCAGTCTGCTTCATGATTTTGACATCGGCTGACTTGTTGTACTTTGCCTTGATACCAGGAACCTCGCCAACAGATAGGGTACCATCCTCGTGCTGGATGAGCTTGTGACAAACGAGTGAGCCTGACCAGTTTGGTTCGTTGCCGT
>DCIW01000036.1:0-4243 GCA_002317225.1 Prevotellaceae bacterium UBA1716
TATATCAACTTTTTGAAAGTTGATCCCCCTCCTACCTACTTCCAATAAACAAGAACAGCATCGACAACAATACAAGCCCCAAGTCCACAACCTTTGACTTCAGATTCTTCTCACGGAACACCATTGCTCCAAACAAGAAACTTACCAACACACTACCTCTACGCACCATACTCACAATACTAATCATTGCACCATCCAATCCAAGTGCATAGAAGTAAGCAAAGTCTGCAGCCGAGAGGAATATACTGATAAGTGGTATGCACCAATGCCAATGGAAAGGTGTAGTACGCTTACGAGTTGGGTACCAAAGCAATAGAAGCATGGTGAGCATCATAAAGAACTGGTAGATATTGTACCAAGACTGTACTGCAAGTTTGTCAAGTCCCACACCATGATTCTCTGGTGATGCCATAAGGAATTTGTCATAAAGTCCTGATATAGCACCAAGTACATTAGCAAGTATGACAAAGAGGATATACTTGTTATGCTTGAAATCTATTCCTTCCTTCTTACTTGAACGAGAAAGCATATACAAGCCTATCATTGCAATGATGACACCAATCCATTGCCACACATTGAGTCGTTCGGCAAAGAAAGTAAGTGCTCCAATAAGCACCATCACAGGACGAGTGGCATTGATTGGACCCACAATTGTAATAGGCAGATGTTTCAATCCAAAGTAAGCAAAAAGCCAACTGCTCAGTACGATTACTGACTTGAGCAAGATATACTTATGTTCTTCCCAACCATACGAATGTGTGAAGAAGAGTGAGTCCTCTGATATAGTTCCGTTCTTACTTAATATGATGAACGGAAGGAAGATTATCGATGAAAACAATGTATTGAGTAGCAGTACTGGAATGACTGCGTTTGCCTTCAATGACTGCTTCTTGAAGACATCATAAAATCCTAAAAGACAAGCTGAAAGAAATGCTAATATTAACCACATAATATCATTTACCATTTAATCATTTACCATTTACCATTTGTCTTGGCTGATTTGGAGGGTAGGTGATGTTTGAAAGGAAGAGTGCATTGCCTGGGACTGATGTACCTGCAGAGCAACGGTCTTTCTTCTCTATTATTTTCCTGAAATCATCTATTGTTATTGCTCCTCGACCAACATCAAGGAGGGTGCCTACAATGGCTCTAACCATATTGCGAAGGAAACGGTCTGCAGTAATGGTGAACTGCCATTTGATAGGAGACACTTGTTCCCACTTTGCCTCCATTATCTTGCAATTATTGGTCTTGACATCTGTATGAAGCTTTGAGAATGAAGTGAAGTCTATGTAGTCAAAGAGGACTTTACATGCCTCATTCATCTTATCAAAGTCAAGTGGCTGAGGAAATCTGTAAGCGTATGGTTCAAATGGAGACTTCTCTGTTGTCACATAATAATGATAAGTGCGAGAGGTAGCAGAGAATCTTGCATGAGCATCATCTGCCACAGGATATATATCATGAATGGCAATATCTTGTGGGAGAAGTTTGTTCAGACGATAACGAAGTTGTACCAAGTCGATATCTTTCTTCTCTCCCCCTTCGGGGGTTGGGGGGCCATCAAAGTGTGCAATCATCATACTTGCATTAACTCCAGCATCTGTTCTGCCTGCACCAACCACCTCTATCTGCTCACGAAGAAGTGTGGAAAGTGCCTTGTTCAACACTTCCTGCACACTTATTGCTCCTGGTTGTATCTGCCAACCATGGTAGTTCTTTCCGTCGTATGATAAATTAATGAAATATCGCATTTAATTATGCATTATGCATTATGAATTATGCATTGTTTATGGTGTCACTCTATTGTGAAAGAATGTTCTTCTAAGACTGCTTATTGCTCTTACTCTTGGAACTCTACGAGTGTTCTTTCCTCTATAGAACATATAAAGCATTACTGCTGCTGTCAAAGCAGAGAGTGCATCAGATGCTGCAATACTTATCCACACACCATTTGTTCCCCAAATCGTTGGGAAGAGCAGGAGGAATGGAACAAGGAAAACAAGTTGGCGACTTGTACTGAGGAAGATACTCTTCTTTGCCATACCAATTGACTGGAAGAAGTTACCTGTAACAATCTGGAAACCAACGATTGGACTCATTGAAACAATCAGTCGCATACCATCAATAGTGAGTTTCGAGAGTTCTGGATCATCAGTAAAGAGTTTTACTGGATATTGTGGGAAGAATTCACAAAGTGTGAACGAACAACACATGATGATTGTGGCAAGAAATATTGCTTTCTTCAGCACCTCATTTACTCGTCCAAATTGTTGTGCCCCATAATTGAATCCTGCAATAGGTTGCATTCCTTGACAAACTCCAAGTACTACCATTACAAAGAGGAATGTGATACTATTGACAATGCCATAAGCCGCAATTGCTGTATCACCACCATGTGTAGTGAGTCCCTTGTTGATAAGGATGACAACAAGACATGCACAGAGTTGCATACAGAATGGAGAGAGACCAATTCCAAAGATGTTCTTTACTATATTCTTTCGAAGTCCATAAATTCCTGAGTGCAAATGCAATAAATCTTTCTTATTGCTAAGTTTATATGCAACAAAAATGAGTGCTACAACTTGTGCTAAGATTGTAGCAATAGCTGCACCTCGTATTCCAAGACCAAAACCTGAAATAGTGCCTATACCAATATCCAACTTGTCAAAGATGAATAATGGGTCAAGTACAGAGTTGACCACAACCGTAGTTATAGTAGCTGCCATTGCCACATGAGGATGTCCTGTAGAGCGGAGTGCTGCATTGAATCCCAAGTAGAGGTGAGTGACTACATTACCCAAAAGGATAACAAACATATACTCGTAAGCATACTGATATGTCTGTTCACTTGCTCCAAAGAATGTAAGCAATGGATGAATAAATGCAATACCTAATACTCCAAGTACGATACCAACTATCACATTGAGTGTGACAAGGTTACCCAGAGTACGTTCTGCATTCTTATAATCTTTCTGTCCAAGTTTGATGGACATAAGTGTACTTGCTCCAACACCTACCATTGCACCAAAGGCAGCGGAGAGGTTCATCACAGGAAATGTAACTGCAAGTCCACCAAGTGAGAGTGTGCCAACCTCAGGTATATGTCCAATGAAGATACGGTCTACCATGTTGTAGAGTGATGATGCTGTCATCGCTACTACAGCAGGTATGGCATATTTCATCAGCAATGAGCCTATAGGGGCAGTGCCGAGTTCTTTTGTTCTGTTTTCTTGTTGCATATTGTTTTGACTCAACGGAAAACCGTTGAGAACTGTTATTTATTAAATGAAGACCAAGCAGGAGGGTCAACTCCAAGCAGGTTCTTCACAAAGAAGTCATATCGCTTATGCTCTCCATAGGCTTCACCCATTGAGTGATGAACACCAGGAAGAAGGATAAACTCAAAGTCTTTATTTGCCTTCTGAAGTGCATTGACCACTTGGTATGAAGATGATGGGTCAACATTATCGTCCATCTCGCCAACCACAAGCATAAGTTTGCCTTGAAGATTCTTTGCATTCTCCACATTTGAACAATCAATATATGACTGGTCAACAGGATAACCCATCCATTGTTCGTTCCACCAAATCTTATCCATACGATTATCATGACAACCACAAGCTGCATAACCTGCCTTGTAGAATTCTGGATGGAAGAGTAGGGCACCAAGTGCTTCCTGTCCACCTGCTGAACAACCATAAATACCCATTCTGTCTATGTCCATATAAGGATATTTCTTTGCTGCAGCCTTTATCCATTCAATTCGGTCTGGGAAACCTGCATCTTTAAGGTTCTTATAGCACACTTGTTCAAAGTCGAGTGAGCGGAAAGATGTAGTCATACCATCAAGTTGAACTACAATGAAGCCAAGTTCTGTCAAGTCATCATAATAATACATCCAAGGCATGAAGTTCTTTGGAACATACTGATCTCCAGGACCTGAATAGATGTATTCTATAACTGGATACTTCTTGTTAGGGTCAAAGTTGCGAGGTCTGCGAATCACTCCCCACATATCAGTCTTTCCATCGCGACCTGGTGCAACAAATACTTCTGGTTCAACCCAACCATCTGCCTTGAGCTTTGAAATATCAGCAGTTTCGAGAGTAGAAATAAGTTTGCCATCAATAGCAGAACGCAAAACAGTTACCGGTGCTTCGAGTACAGAAGAATAAACATCGATAAGCACGCTATCATTATTTACAAAAGTGGCCTTATGGTTAGCACGCTCAGGTGTAAG
>DCIW01000036.1:4280-10532 GCA_002317225.1 Prevotellaceae bacterium UBA1716
GTGATGTCGATGCGATAGTAATGGATATTATATGGGTCTTCTTGTGGAATAGTTCCATCTAAGCTTGATTGAACAGTTCCCATATTCTTGCAATTCATACCGTTAGCAGAGAAGATAATATAACCCTTACCTTTCTCATCAACTTTAACGGACTCAACACTACGAACCCAATAGTCACCCTTTGTGATTTGAGTGAGCTTGTTCTTTGCTCTATTATATAAATAAAGGTGTGCATGTCCATCGCGGTCACTCTTCCAAAGGATGTTTCCATTCTTCAGGTTGCGACGAAGGTTACGAGAATAAGCGACATACTTATCATTCTTTTCCTCGATAAGGGTGCGGACATTACCGTTTAAGTCCATTTCGAGTACACGGAAAGTCTTGTGACCACGTTCGTTAAACTCGAATGTAAGTGTCTTTCCGTTCTCATCCCATTGAGGAGCAGTTACTTCGTATTGGGAAGCAAAGAGTGCTGTCGAAGTTGGATAGATTGTTTTCTTGTTTTCAACATCCACAACAACTGGTATGCGATAGTTGAGCGAATCGCCTGGTTTTGCATACTCTTGGTTAGAGTATTTAGGTTGTACCTGGTCGGTTGGAGAAGAAAGTGTATATGTCACATAATGCTTTGGGGCTGGTTTGATGAGAACGGTTGCATAATATTTGCCATCCTTTGACCATGTTCCCCAAGAAGAATAGTAGCAAGTGTCCACACCATCAGTTGTGAGTTGGGTTGATTTGTCAGACTCACGACCTTCTACAAGGTAAAGATTATTATCTTTGTGAACGATGAATGTGTTGCGGTCTGTTGGGCGTTCAGAACGTCCGTCTTTCTCATCACGAACTTCCATCCAATGATGTTGCTCGCCTCCATTACCTCTTTCAGGACGATGACGACGATTCTTTTCAGGATTAGTAGTGAGAGTTTTCTCTCCTGTCTTTGCATTAACATTATACCAAACAGTCGAGTCACCATTAAATACAGAATATGTGATTTTGTCAGACTGTGGTTCTCCCCATCCTGAACGGCGAACGTTTACATTACCGTTAGCCATCTTATTTGTTGAGTAGCGCTGTCTTACCGAGAAAGCGTTCTTATAATCTTCGATTGTTCCTTGTGCAAATGCTTGTGAAGAAAGCGTAAGCATAAGGATTGTAGTTAGGAATTGATGTTTCATTGTTAAGACTTTAATAGTAGTTTGGTTAGATTATAGTATTTTTAAAATTAAGTATTTCTTCAAAATCTATTAAGTGTTTTCACTAAAACTCTTAAATGTTTTTGCCAAAACTATTAAGTGTTTTTGCGGGAACTCTTAAGTGTTTTTATTTACCCTATTGAATGCTAATAGAATTTCAACTCTGAATGGAAGAAGTAATACCACCAATATGTATTGCCATACATTGGAAGGAGTGATTTTGCGATATTCGAATCTGCTTCTCCTTGAGCTGAGCGAACACGGTATTCTTCGTTGAAGTTGGCAAAAGCATCCTTTATGTTCATATCAAATGGGAACAGACTCACGTCCACAGGAGACATCTCAGTAGGCCCAATGAAATATGCTGCTTCCTGCATAATCTTAGGAGTTGGGTCTTCCGAATGATTCTGTATGTAATTGTAGAAGTGTATCATAAACTCATCTTCGCGTTGTAGAAGGAGTGAAGACACAATTGACAAATCTTCGAAAGGATATGTTGAAGAGTTATAATTTGAGAAGTGATCAAGTATATATTTAGAGATATTCGAGAGGTCATCATCCAGTTCGTTGCCCTTTGTCTGAAGCACGCTAATACGTTGATAATCCTCACTTTCCATAAAGAGTCGGCTGTCGCGAATCATTGCTTCCTGCTTTTTTGCCCAATCCTTGTAGAAGGTTGTTGACTTGAGGATAGAGATGTATTTCATTGCAACATCAAACTCCTGATTGTAAATCGCACAGCGGACAAGCATCTTGAGACTGTTGACCGAGAAATTGTACTTGACAGAATTCTCTATTGACCAACGATAAGCATAGTTGACAAGTCCATAATGATAATAGAGCATAGGACCTGCCTGAACGAACAGCTTTACCTTGAGGTCGTCGCTTGTTTGAGGAGCTGTTCCGCAATTGTCATAGTCGAATGCCTTCTCAAGAAGTTGGTCTGTATTGAGGAGAGCAAGATTCTTGAACATGACCATAAGGTTAGTTGGGTGCTTGTGGTCTTTGTTCTCTTGCTTTGGTGCTTCGGCAAGTACGTCATTCCAACGATTCTCATCGACTGCCTTGTACATTTTGAGTTCATGACGATAATTATCGTTTTTGAGCGTGATGCCAAATTCGTGATACTTGTTAAAATCGTATGGCTTGATAATTGAAAGTAATGATACAACAAATATCAATCTGAAGATTCTGAAATAATCATTCTTTATATTTCTGAATAAAATATTGATTATTAGACATACAAGTGATAGTATCAATGCATATATAGTCGGTATAAAAGGATAGCCAGGAGTCTTAATGAAATACACCCAATATCCAAGTGAAAGCAAATACACAGGCAAAAACCAAATTGTCAGATAAGGTACAAATGTAAATGCATCAGGCAATTCCATTACCTTATTTAATATATAGCATATCACAAGCCAAAGAGCTATGATTATTGTGCTTCCTAACCAAGGATAATAGAAATACTGCGTGAGATAGCAACCTATATACCCAATCCATCCGTCACGACCTACGGTTTCGGTCATGAAGGTGTGTCCGTTTACCCAAAGAGAACGCTCTTGAAGGGTAAACAGATAATCGGAATTCATCACCGGAAGCAAAATGTAGCAAACGATGATGAATATAAGTGCGTATATGTATGAGAGCTTAAGCTTCATTATTTTCCGTAAGTGGCTTGTTCTGCATCTTTCTTAGCAGCAGAAGCAAATTCGTTGAGTGATTGCTTTACTGGTTCAACCATAAATTCAGGACGGTTGAAACTCTTTAGGAAGAATGTATAGAAGTTTGGATCTTTTTGTGGAAGTTCGAATGCTTTGCGAGGCTTACCTTGTTTGTCAATATATGAGATGTATGGACGGGTGTAGTTGCCATCATCGCGACGAGACACAAACATAAGCCAACGACCATTGCTTGAAATTGTTGGATAACTCTCAGCACGATTACTGTTAACAGCCTTGAGGTCAATCACTTCGTTAGCCTTCGTGTCGAATGCTAATATATCAGCATCTGGATGCCATACATGGAAGCAGCCAAATTCGCCTTGTGCAAAATAAATGTAGCGACCGTCTGGAGAAACACGTGGAAGTGTTACGCTATAACCTTCGGATGCTGCATCGTAAACCATTTCGCGAGGGCCGAACTCATGAGTCTTCTCGTTGAATGTCATCTTGTAAAGGCTATACTTACATTCCTTATAACGCTGAATCATCTCTGTCTCTTTAGCGATAGAATCATTCTTATATTCGAAGTGTGCAGAGCAGAAGTAAAGAGTTTTACCGTCTGGTGCCCAAGTAGGGAATACTTCAAGTTCGTTGGAATCGTTGGCAATAGTAATAACAGAGTTCTTTTCTACATCATAAAGGATGAGGTCAGATTCTGTATCTTGAACTTCAATCTTTGCCTTGTCCTTTGTGTGGAAAGACTGACCAGTCTTGTTTGTTGAGTATGCAATAAGATTGAGGGTAGGGTGCCATGCAGGATAAACGCCAGCAGAGATAGTAGCATCTGTCTTAAGATTCACCTTCTTAATTTTGCCATTATCAACAATCATAGTACCACCAAGAGACTGTCGCATGTGGAATTGCATACGATCTGTCTTGTAATTCTGGTATGAGTGACAGTTTACGCACTGACCATTTTCTTCAGTCTGTACGGCCATATTGTTATAAAACTGCTTTTCCTCGAAAGTGGTAAGGTTGCGTTCTGCAAGGATAAGTTCCTCGTATGCAACATAAGAAGGCTGAATAAGACGGTAAGAGATGTATTCGTCGATTGGTTCTTCTGCTACATGGAAGTTGAATGCTTTGAACATTTTCCATTGACCTTCAACTTCAGCAAATATTTCAACCTTGATGTCCTTGCCTTTTGATGCTTCGAGCATTGATTTCCATTCTGCTTCGTCGATAATTACGTTGTTCTCTTCACCATAAACGAACTCGCCTGCAGGAGAAGTGAAACGAACAACAACCTTATCTGTTCCTTCCTTCACACTGAAGTTCATTGGTGCTATATTGCAAGGCACTGTGATGTCAGTATAGTCTGGTGTGATTTGTGGAAGACGGTTTTCTGTCTGATAATTAGATGGGACAGAAGGAGTTGAAGAGCATGATGTGAATAACACTTGAGAAAGTGCTACAAGAGAAATTGATAATATGATGAATATCTTTTTCATATCTGATTTGTATAATGTGCTTTGTAAAAAGTCTTTGTCGAACACTAAGGTTTATTTCTTGGATTAATATGACTTAACATCTCTAACGAAGAAGTAGAACCACCAGAATGTGTCACCAAATGTTGGTTTCATAAGGTCACGGACTTGTTCTACAGAGAAACCTTGTCTCAAGTATGATTGAGAAGTCTGTTGGAACGAAGCATAACGATCTGCAATCTCCTTGTCGAACGGCATGTGAGTGATATCAACTTGATGCTCAAGATTTCCATAAAGGAACGCTGCTTCTTGATAATGTTGTGGCATTGGTTCGCCCTTATGGAGTTGGGCATAAAGGAAGAAGCGAGGCCAGAAAAGTTGTATGTCTTTCTGTATAAGAGCATACATAAGTGTGACTTCCTGAAGAAGCTTGCTATCTTTGTTCATTGTATTTGCAAAGTAATTGATCAAATACATCTCACAAAGTCCGTTATCGCCATCGAGGGTTGTACCCATGTGGTTGTAAAGTTCGATAATATTATCAAATTCATGATAATCCTTTATCTTAGAATGGTCTTTAAGAATAGGTTCGTATTTCTCTGCCCATTCCTTATAGTTTCTTGATTTCTTAAGTATATCGATATACTTGCGAGCAACATCCCATTCACCATTGACGAGGGCACACTTGACAAGAGTCTTTAATTCGTTAAATGTGTAACCATATTCTACAGAATTTTCTATACTCCAACGAGAAGCAAAGTTTGTCTTCGCATGGTTGTAGTAGATAAGAGGACCTGCGGTCTGAACCATATGAACGTGAAGTGCCAATGTGTCCACAATCTGATTTCCGTTATCATCTTTAACAGGAACCATATTGCCGTTTGCATCTTTTTCTTCTCTATTAACAAAGGTTGTGTCTGGGATATATGGACTTTCTCCGAAGTTATTGTACTTGAAGAGCTCAGTACCAATCTTTCCCTTATTGAAAATTGCAATATGATTGAAGATAACCATTTCGCGGGTTGGATTAGTCTGATAGTTTGCAGATTCCTCAAGGACGTCATCCCAACGACATTCTTCTGTTGCACGATACATGCGCATTTCTGCATGGTAGTTGTAGTTGTCATAGTTGAGTCTGTCCACAACATTTGTCATTGCTACAATTACAAGAAGGATGTAAATGATACGAACGCCCCAAGCCTTGGTGCCAGTGAAGTTTTCCTTGTTCTGGAACTTCTTGACCAATGGCATAAGAACAAGGATTATACTAATGATATAGAAAGGAATCTCAAGAGTGAGGTCGTGAACTTTATCTGAAAAGAAATTAGGGAATCCGCCTAACCATATGTCTTCAGATCGAATCTTAGAGAAGAATTGGTTGTAGCAAATAAGTGGAGTAGCAATTAAGGATAAGATGGCAACAGCCGAAAGAATAGATTTTGATGCCTTGCTTGTTTCTTCGTTCAACCATTCGTTTACGACCATACAGAAAGGAACGAGAAGTGCATAGAAACCAAATGCGTAATATCCTCCAAATGTCAAGATTATAGTTGCCAATGATTGGAGAATTATGTTCTTATTTAGTCGTGAACCAATAAAATATGCTACTGCAGTATAGATGAAACCAATAGTTGGGCGGAACCAATAACCTGGGTGCTTAAGGTAATAAACCCAATAACCAGTATCGATTGTTGAGATAAGAAGAAGCACAACAGGTATGAGTGCAATGAATCCCCAAGTGTTATTTATCTTAAATACCTTCTTAATCAAAAAGAAGAGTCCGCACCAAAAAGCAATGAGAATAGAAGCACCAACTGCAGGTTCGTAAAAGTATTGTGTGAGGTAAGTACCCAACCATGCCGCTACACAACCAGGGGCATTTGTGAATTCTTTGAAAAACGA
>DCIW01000036.1:10601-10938 GCA_002317225.1 Prevotellaceae bacterium UBA1716
ATGATAAGTTCGTAAACAGCAATCCCAACGAATACAAAAAGTGCAACAATTGTACCAACCAAAGCTTCAACGTTTGAGAGTACAGTTGGCTTGCTCTGCTTCTTCTCCTTCACTGGTGTAGGAGATACAAATGAAGGCTTTTTTTGTTGAGGTACCTTCTTCGAAGTATTAAAGTTATTTCTATTTTTTTGTGCCATAAAGCTTAAGAGTGTATATTTTGTGCAAAGTTACAAAAAATAGCACAAAAAAGAGGCATAAGTCGGTTAAAACTTACGCCTCTTAATATGAATTATAGTATATCAAGCGATAAAACACTTGAAACGATGGCTATGTGCCA
>DCIW01000036.1:11031-11194 GCA_002317225.1 Prevotellaceae bacterium UBA1716
CCGAAGATTGCAGCAACACCAGCCTTGTAGAGATAGTCGTAGTCCTGTGCTGGGATTACACCACCACCGATTACGAGAATATCCTCACGACCAAGCTTCTTGAGTTCTTCGATAACTGCTGGCATAAGTGTCTTGTGGCCTGCAGCGAGTGAAGATGCACCGA
>DCIW01000177.1 GCA_002317225.1 Prevotellaceae bacterium UBA1716
TACGTTGCCGACTTTGATGGCAATGCTATCACGAATACAAAGGATATCCTTAAAGGCGAACCATACGAATGTCCAATGAAACCATTCGGTGGTATCGAACAACTTGCATTCTCTCCAGATAGCAAGACTATCGCTTATACATGCCGCAAACTTGAAGGCGTAGATTATGCTTGTTCTACTGATGCCGACATCTACCTTTATAATATAGAGGCAGGCACAACAAAGAACATCTGCAAGGGCGAAGGCTATAAGCGTCCTTCTGTCGATTATACAGAATCATTCAAGAATCAGAAGGTCAACGACCGCACATATCCAGGCAATATGGTTTCAGGTTTCCTTCTTTCGGGTTACGATACCAATCCTTCATTCTCTCCTGATGGCAAGTACATTGCTTGGCAGAGTATGGAGCGTGACGGTTATGAATCTGATGTCAATCGTCTTCTTGTGATGAACCTCAAGACTGGTAAGATTCAGCGTCTTGCGGAGAAGTTTGACACTCCAGTTGACACTTATGTATGGTCAGCTGATAGCAAGCAGATTTATTTTATCAGCACTTGGCACGGAACTACTCATGTATTTGCTACCGACTTCAACGGAAATATTCGTCGTATAACTGATGGTCAGTACGATTATTCTTCTGTTCAACTCTGTGGCAACAAACTCCTTTGTGGTCGTCATAGCATTTGCGAAAGCCACGAACTCTATCTTGTTGACCCAGCAATGTCTCCAATAGGCAAGAAGGTAAATCCAAACAAACTCCAGGCAAATTGGCAACCTAACCGTCTTGGTGGTGCAAAGACTTGGGACTTCGAAGATTGGAATTCTGATAACGCAGCATGCACAAAGAATGTGAAGCCTGTAACCCACGAAAACAAATACTTCAACGATAATATCGATTGGGGAACATGCGAAGGTCAGATTTGCACTTCGGTTGATGGAAAGAAGATTCTCTCATGGGTAATTCTTCCTCCTAATTTCGACAAGAACAAGAAGTACCCTACCCTCCTCTTCTGCGAAGGTGGACCACAATCACCAGTTTCTCAGTTCTGGTCATATCGTTGGAACTTCATGATGATGGCTGCAAACAGTTATGTAATCGTAGCACCTAACCGTCGTGGTCTTCCAGGTTTCGGCACAGAATGGCTCGAAGAGATAAGCGAGGATTATGGTGGTCATTGCATGGACGACTACCTTTCATCTATAGACGATGCAGTCAAGAGTCTTCCATACGTTGACAAGGATCATCTTGGTTGTGTTGGTGCATCATTCGGAGGATATTCCGTATATTGGTTGGCAGGTCATCACGACAAGCGTTTCAAGGCATTCATTGCTCACGATGGTATCTTCAACATCGAGCAGCAGTATCTTGAAACAGAAGAGATGTGGTTTGCCAACTGGGATATGGGTGGTGCTTACTGGAATGGTCACGACAAGACCTTCAAAAACTCACCTCATCGCTTCGTAGATAAGTGGGACACTCCTATCCTTTGCGTTCAAGGCGAGAAGGACTACCGCATCGTGACTTCCCAGGCTATGTCGGCATTCAATGCAGCCAAGCTTCGTGGCATCCCTGCCGAGTTCCTTTGCTTCCCAGACGAAAACCATTGGGTACTCAAACCACAGAATGGTATCCTCTGGCAGCGTCGCTTCTTCAATTGGCTCGACACTTACGTCAAGTAAGGATTTCCGAAGTTCCGAAATATCGAATTATCGAATTATCGAATTATCGAAATATCGAAATATCGAAATTCCTATCCTTCCCTAAACGACCAAATGACAAATTAACTAAACAACAAAATATGACTCAAGCTATTCAACAAAAACTCAGCGACTCCAAGTCAGCTCGCTGGACCGCCCTTATCATTGTCTCAGTCACAATGATGTTCGGCTATTTCTTTACCGACGTAATGTCACCACTCGAACCACTTCTCACAGCTGCCAAAGGCGGAGAAAATGGTCTCGGTCTTGGTTGGACTTCATCTGAATACGGATGGTTCTCAGGAGCCTACGGTCTTATGAACGTGTACCTCCTTCTCCTTTTCTTCGGTGGTATCATCCTCGACAAGTTCGGTATTCGTTTCACAGGTGTACTCTCTACAGCACTCATGTTTGGTGGTGCAGTAATCAAGTGGTGGTCAGTTGCCAACGATTTCGGCGATGCAACTATCTGGGTTCCATTTGGTGGAGATGTTCAGGCTCAGGTTGCTTATGCAGGTCTCGGTTTTGCAATCTATGGTGTAGGTTGCGAAATTGCAGGTATCACCGTAAGTAAGGTTATCGTGAAGTGGTTTACAGGTCACGAACTCGCCCTTGCAATGGGTCTTCAGGTTGCTCTTGCTCGTATCGGTACAGCAGTTGCTCTTGGCGCTGCTCTCCCAATCGCCAAGGCATTTGGTGGCGTAAGTGCATCGGTAGGTCTTGGTGCTGCTTGCCTTTGCATCGGTATGATTTCGTTCATTGTATATAATGTAATGGATAAGAAGTTAGATGCTTCAGCAGAAGCAGTTGCTGCAGAACCAGAAGAAGGATTCAAGTTCTCTGACCTTGGAATGCTCTTCACAAACAAAGGTTTCTGGTGCATCACACTCCTTTGCCTCATGTTCTATGCAGGCGTATTCCCATTTCTCAAGTTTGCCACAAAACTCATGGTATTCAAGTATGGTGTCGACCCAGAACTTGCTGGTCTTATTCCAGCGATGCTTCCATTCGGTACCATCTTCCTCACACCATTCTTCGGTGGAATCTACGACAAGCATGGTAAGGGTGCCACTCTCATGATCATCGGTTCAATCCTCCTCACTTTGGTTCACATCACATTTGCACTTCCAGTAAGCAATGTAGTTCTTGCCATTGCCGTAATGATTGTACTTGGTATCGCCTTCGGTCTTGTACCATCAGCTATGTGGCCATCAGTTCCAAAGA
>DCIW01000193.1 GCA_002317225.1 Prevotellaceae bacterium UBA1716
GCTGCCTTAACAGCCTTTATCATCTTCTTTGTGACAACCGGATTCTTCCAAGCAGTTTCAGCTTGGTCTGCTCCTTCAGCATTTGTGATTTGGAACGACTCATTATCAAAACTGCCAGGTACGCACTCGAACTGATTGCCGAGGTTCCATCCTGCAGTTACGCTTTTGTTCCAATCCTTTGCTGTGATTTGGGCAAACAAAGTTGTACTTGCCATCCACATTCCCATAAAGATGAGAGATAAAGCCAAATGATTTCTTTTCATGTTGATAAAGTTTTTTTAGATCCTGTGAGTTTAGGTTTTAATTGAATGGTCTGCTGAGCAACCATATTGAGAATTGAAAGAGGGGGTTGATTTTTCGGTTGCAAAGGTAGTGTGTATATAAATATATAAGGTTTGATAATAGACAAAATAGGGTATAAATACTAAAAATGATAGTATTTATACCCTATTATGATAGATTTTACCCCTATATACCCCCTATTACTGGTATTTTGAAGGTGAAACACCAAAGTATTTCTTAAAGACTGTTGAGAAATATTTTGGGTTGTCGAAGCCCACCATCTCTGCAACATCGGTCACAGACTTGCCATTTCGAAGCAAAGCAGTAGCACGCTCAAGTCGGATGATTCGAACAAAATCTTGAGGCGACTTACCTGTATAAGACTTCAATTTCACATAGAACAAAGTGCGGCTCATTGCCATCTCGCTACATAAATCGTCTATCGTGAATTCGGTGTCGGTTATGTTGTTCAAGACAATCTTAGTGGCTTTGTCAACAAAGTCCTTGACCGCATCATCCTCTATGCTTTCACTTTCTTCTTCCTCTTCGGATTGCTCGTTAGCAGGTTCGAGGGTTTCTGCTAAAGACGATTCTGCATTGTCATTTTCATTGACACTACGCACAACCAATCTCATATATTTATTGTGTAAGTCGTACACCCTCCAAGCTCCATAGAATGCTAAAGCGACAAGGAGGAAATACAATAATTGCATCCACCAAGAGTTCCACCAAGGTTGGGCAATAGTGACTGTAAGTTCTTTCTCGTCGAGTACAGTTCCACTCGTTTTGCTCACACATCGAAGAAGGAGTTTGTGTGTGCCCGCTTCAAGATTTTCGAAACGGATATACTCAACATCCGAGAGTTGACTCCATTTCTCTTCTCCCATCTTGTATTGGTAGGCAATGTCGAATTGATTGCGTAGGTTGATGCTTTCGAAGAAGAGTTCGAAGGTTCTTTGGTTGTAACTTAAGTGAAGTTCACCTTCTTTAAGCATTTCATAAACTTCTTCTTTGAACTCTTCACTGTCATTTGCACCACAACTAACTCTTAGAATATTGAGTTTTGCAACATAGTTGAGGCGCTGGATATTCTTAGGATTGATGATGACAGCACCAGCAACCGAACCATACATCACATCTCCATTGGCGAGATTGCAAACTGCTCCACGAGTATATTCACGTCGTAATCCATAGCAATAATTCACATCTACCACTTCCGTTGGCTTGTCAGGGTGGACAAAAGCAATACCATTATCGGTGGCAAGCCACATACGACCAGTCTTGTCTTTTGTGATACTGCTGACACTATTCGAAGGCAAACCATTCTCGGTGCTTATCTGCACACAATCTTTTGTCTTTGGATTGTAGACGTATGCTCCACCTCCATCGGTAGCAATCCAGAGGGCATTGCTATTGAGCGAGTAGAGATCGAATACGTAACGGTTGATATCGTTGAGACCTTTTACGGCATATTTGATTTCGGTTACTTTACCAGTCTTAGGATTTACAAAGTAAAGACCTGTGGCAGAACCAACTGCGATTTGCCCATCTGAAAGTTGTGCGAGAGCATTGACATACTTGATGTCGTAATACTTGAAACCATCGGCAGTCTTCTCAACCAAAGCACCATCAAGACAAGCCATCCAAAGGTTGCCTTCTTTATCGTACATCAGTTTGTAGACATGGTCGTCTTTGAGCGTTCCATTCTTAACGGAATAAAGCTCTCTTGCACTACCATCAACACCTATTTCGCAAACTCCCTTTCCGTATGTTGCCGCTAAGAGTTTGCCATCATTTGCCTTGCAAATATCAAGAACAACCATGCCTTGACCAACATGTTTCCATTGACTTGTGGCAGAATTGAAGATGCTCACACCATCATCAGTACCCATAAGGAGCATGTCGGAAGTGTATTGTGCAACACAATTCACATGGTCGTTGAGAAGAGATTCTTTATTGTTTCTTATGTGTTGGAAGATGGCAGTTGTACTACCAGCAGGACGTGCTATATCAATGCCTCCCGAGTAAGAACCAATCACAATGTTGTCCCACGAATCGACAAGCAAGGCATAGATTCCGTTTCCATGAAGCACACCATGAACTCCTTCGTTTGCATCAAATAAGAGATTTGCACCATTAGGATTCTTTCTGCTTGCTTGGTAAACTCCAAAACCATCAATGCCGATAAGCATCAAGTTCTTTCCGTAAGGATGAATGGAGCGGATGGGGTTGTGAGGAGTGGCATCTCCAAGTGCATGGATAATGTTCTTGCACGAAGGATCAGCAATCTTGATTCCATCACCAAAAGTGCCTAACCACACCTTATTATATATATAGTCGTAATAACCACAAAGAACATTCTCGCCTTTCAGAACAATTCCTTTCTCATTGAAGATACCTTCTTTTGTGCAGAAAAGGAGATGCTTGTCGGTCTTGATGAAGCAGTTAGCATAGACATTATTAAGAACAGGCTCTACTTTTCCATCTACCAACTTGTAAACTCCATCGTTCATGGCAAGCCAGATGCAGTCTTTCTGCACGAACATATCGTTCAGCACCAGTTCGTGATTTACTATCTCCACAATAGAGGTTAGCAAATCGAATCGGTCTTGAATGGTATTATATTTAAATATGTGTCCGTTGTTGTCGAAGATGTAAAGATTGTCTGTGGTTTGTTTTCCATCGGCTTTCTTCGCTTCTTCGGTTTGTGCAATCTTCACTACTTTTCCTGCAGCACCACTATAGATGGCATCTGTGACAACAGAATAGTTTTTGACGGAATTGCCGTTGGCACGATCAACACCTGCTTTAGTGGTCCACCATACCGCACCATCGTTGGTTTGGACGATAGAGTACACTCGTTGGTTGACCATTCCTTCGTCAATTCCGATATGCATGAACGTGAAGTCCTTTACCTCAACAGCCATCATCCCCAAAGAAGGAAACAATGACAATACAACAAAAACGAGGACTTTTATAAGTGTTCTCGGGTTAAACGATATCATGTAATTAAGATATGGGGCAAACTACTGCCCCTTGTGATTAGTTAATTTATAATGCAAAAGTAAAACATTCTTTTCATTCTACAAAACAAATTGCTAATTATTTCTTCATATCAAACAAATGCAGTATCTTTGCAAGCAAACAATAAAATAACTCATTAACAAAAAACTCAAACACTATGGAAGTAGGTGATAGAATTCCTGATGTTCTCGGCATCGACCAGAACGGAAAAGAAATTAAGTCGAGCGATTATCGTGGTCGCAAAATAGTTCTTTACAGTTATCCAAAGGCAAATACAAGTGGTTGTACTGCTGAGGCTTGTTCGCTCGAGGCACATAAGGCTGAACTTGCTGCTGCAGGTTACGAAATCATTGGTGTGAGCAAGGATCGTCAGGAGCTTCAGAAGAAGTTTGCTGATGCTCAGAACCTCTCATTCCCTCTCATCGCAGATACTGACACAACGCTCTTGCAGGCTCTCGGTTGCTGGGGCGAGAAGGTGGCTTGCGGACGCAAAACTATTGGTACTATTCGCACTACTTATCTTGTAAATGAGGATGGTGTGATAGAGAAGATATTTGGACCGAAGGAGATAAAGACGAAGATTCATGCGGAGCAGATATTGAAGTATATTGAGGGGTGAGAGGAGTGTTGGGACTTCGATAATTCGATGTTTCGATGTTTCGAAATATCGATATCTCGAAGCTTCGAAAAAGAAAAAAGGAAATAGAAAAGGGGCAGGACCAATCTCGGTCTTGCCCCTTTTTGAGGTATTTGTTGTTGAACGGAGAACCGTTCAAAACGGTGGCTGTGAAAGTGCCATTATGCCCTGAGGGCTAAAGAGGCACGGTGGTTGTGGCTTAGTCAGCGAGCTTAGCCTTGATGAACTCGCGGTTGAGGCGAGCGATGTTAGCGATAGTCTCGCACTTAGGACATACAGCTTCGCAGGCACGTGTGTTAGTACAGTTACCGAAGCCGAGTTCGTCCATCTTAGCAACCATTGCCTTAGCACGCTTAGCTGCTTCTACACGACCCTGTGGGAGGAGAGCCAACTGGCTTACCTTAGATGAAACGAAGAGCATAGCAGAACCGTTCTTACATGCTGCAACGCAAGCACCACAACCGATACAAGATGCGCAGTCCATTGCCTCATCAGCATCTGGCTTAGGGATAAGGATTGCGTTAGCATCCTGAGGAGCACCAGTACGAACAGTAGTGTAACCACCAGCCTGGATGATCTTATCGAATGCTGTACGGTCAACCATACAGTCCTTGATAACTGGGAAACCAGCAGAACGCCATGGCTCAACTGTTACTGTATCACCATTCTTGAACTTACGAACATAGAGCTGACAAGTTGTAGCACCACGCTCAGTCTTACCGTGTGGAGTACCGTTGATATAGAGTGAACACATACCGCAGATACCTTCGCGGCAGTCGTGGTCGAATACGAATGGCTCTTCGCCCTTAGCAATGAGCTGCTCGTTCATGATGTCGAGAGCCTCGAGGAAAGATGTATCGTCTGGAATATCGTTAAGGGTTTCCTGCTTGAATTCACCCTTAGCCTTAGGACCATCCTGCTTCCAGTATTTAATTGTAAATGTTATATTTGCCATTGTGATTAGTTCTTATAGTTACGAGTTTGTACCTTGATTGCTTCATACTCGAGTGGCTCCTTGATGAGAGTTGGAGCAGCTGCGTCTGTACCTTCGTACTTCCAGCAACCTACGTAGAAGAAGTTAGCATCGTCACGCTTAGCTTCACCTTCCTCAGTCTGGTGCTCCTCACGGAAGTGACCACCACAAGATTCCTCACGAGAGAGGGCATCGTATGCGATGAGCTTACCCATTGTGATGAAGTCGTCGAGGTGGATAGCCTTATCGAGCTCAACGTTGAGACCTTCGCGCTTGCCTGGGATGAAGAGGTTAGTGTCGAATTCCTTACGGAGTTCTTCAATCTTCTTGATACCAGTCTCAAGTCCTTCCTTAGTACGACCCATTCCGATGTATTCCCAGCAGATGAGACCGAGTTCCTTGTGGATAGAGTCAACAGAACGCTTACCCTTGATGTTCATGAGCTTAGAGATGCGGTCTTCAGTTGCCTTTTCAACAGCAGCAAACTCAGGAGCGTCAGTAGAGATGCGAGGCCAGATAGCCTGGTCAGCGAGGTAGTTCTGGATAGTGTAAGGGAGAACGAAGTAACCATCAGCGAGACCCTGCATGAGAGCAGAAGCACCAAGACGGTTAG
>DCIW01000041.1:0-3860 GCA_002317225.1 Prevotellaceae bacterium UBA1716
GCATAACGACCAGGATTATTGCTCGAACGGCAGTCGAACACATATCCACCACCATTTCCGCTCACATCTTCTGGTATTCCCTTCTTGTAAGAGAACGAGAACACACGGACGATAAGGTTGTCATGCTTGAATGGTTTAGGCCATGCATTTATAAGGTTGGTACAGACCTCCTTGAGATATGGGAACTGGTCGCAAGTGCCACGTTCAATCTCTGCTTTCAGATTCTGGAGTGCAGGTGGAATGCTATCAATAAAATACTTCTTCTTCTCCCACAATCCACGATAGCCATAAGCACCAAGCACCTGCAGAATGCGGAAAAGCACATACTGATGAAGGCGTTCGGTGAACTGAGCCTTGGTCATTCCACGATAGCACTTAGGGCATTCAGGGGCATCGATATAGTATTCGAGCGAGTGATAATATTCGTTGATAAGCTTTGTGCGGAGATCATCAGAATACTTAGCCGAAGCCTGCCACAAGAACGAAGCAACATCATAATAGATAGGTCCGCGACGCCCTCCCTGATAGTCTATGAAGTAAGGCATTCCATCCTTCAGCATCACATTGCGTGCTTGGAAATCGCGATAAAGGAAGGTGTCTGCATCCTCCTTCAGAAGTTCGCTTACAAAACTCTCAAAATCAACCTGTAACTTAAACTCGTTAAACTCCACCTCACTGAGTTTCAAGAAGCAATACTTGAAATAGTTCAGGTCGAACATAACGCTCGTTGCGTCCATCTCTGGTTGAGGGTAGCACTTGGAGAAAAGTGCCTTATTGCCTCCCTCAAACTGCATTCGTGGCAGTTCGGAAAGAACGAGACTTAGCATATTCACCTCTTTTTCACCATACACACCACCCTTCTCACGTCCTTCCTTCAAGAAGTCGTAGAGCGAAGAAGCACCAAGGTCCTCCTGAATATAGACCATAGCATCATCACTTGCTGCATACAACTTCGGTGTATAGAAATGCTTGTCGCTGAAACTGCGACTCATATAGATAAAGGCACGGTCCTCCTCTTCACTTGTTCCCTCAACACCTATAACTGTGCTTCCATCATCTGCCGTGAGACGATAGTACTTACGATTTGAGCCTGCTCCTGGGAGTGCCTCGACCGAAGCGGGAGCCTTGCCCTTCCATTCTTGATAGAGGTCGATTAGCCTTTTCGGTTCCATATACTCATTACTTTATTACGTACTGCAATCACATTGAATATCGAAACGACAACAAGCAGAATCACACCCACCACGAGTGCAGGCATAATGCTTGGTGCGGTCAAGTCGGGGAAGAAATTCTCGAACATACCAAGATATATGCTTCGAATAAGGAATAATATTCCGAATGCGAGCAAAAGAACGATGATATTGAGACCAACTGTAAGTGCTTGATATGGGAACGAAACCTTTGCTGGAGAATAACCGATAAGGAGAAGATTCTCCAATTTCGTACTGTTCTTCTGCACGAGAAGATAAACCGAAAGCATCAAGATGTAGAATGAAAGGATGCTGATAACGAGGCCCACTCCCATCACGATGCCCACGATGATACGAAGCATGAATGTAGTCTTCGAAGCATCGAGTTTGTCTTGGTCTGTCTCGATGTTATTGTCTTGGAGATAAGAAGTTATGCGTTCGTCTGTTGGGTTATTCACCTCAACGATAAGGCGTGTTGGGTCCTTCTTTGCATCTGGGGCATATTCCTTGTTTGCCCACTTCATGAATGATTCTGGTATGAGTATTGTGTTCAATCGAGAAGAGAAACCGACAATCTTACCTGTATAAGAATCTGACTTTCCGTTTCCACGAACATTGATAGCCAACTTCACCGCTCCAAGAATGCCTTCGGAGAGCTTTGGCATATTGCGACTTTGTGCATAACCGAAGTTGTAAAGGTCGAGGTAATTCTTTGGAAGCATGATAGGAATGTCCTTCTCGCCTTCCTTCCAAGTCCATTTGCCTTTTTCCACATCAACAAATTGGTCAGGCACACTTTCAAAGAACATCTCTGTTGAGAAACTCATGCTTGCATCCATCATGAAAGATGCACTTACATCAAACGCACTTGGAGTAAAGGTGCCGAGTCGTTCAACAAACTCCTGATCCTCGAAATCTTCGATGTCAGACTTGCTGAAGGCATTATCTTTTCCGATGATCGAACCCATAGCACCAATCTTCTTGTTGACTATGAGGTAGTCGGCTTTCATAAAAGAGTCTTCACCATCATAAATCGCTTGAGTATCATTATAAAACTGAATACCAAGCAATATGATGACCATTCCCACAAGGTTTGCGAAGAAGAAACCCGCAAATTGTGGGATAGAAATATGTTGACGAAGTAATTTCCAAACTAAATTCATAAGCGCCCCCCCTACCCCCCAAGGGGGCGGCCATCCGGATGGGGGAAAATGACCATAATAATAAATAATACCCCTTCTATATGCAAACCAACCGAAGCCTATCCGGAAGGCTGCCCCCTTTGGGGGTTAGGGGGCTTAAAGCCTAAACACTTTATCGTAAGGCAATTCCATGTGCTTACCGATTGATGTTGCAATGATTCCTGCACCTTGGCGTTTTGCCTCTGTTGTGAGGATATCGCCCATGATGGCTGAGTTGCTATCATCAAGGTGACTGATAGGTTCATCCACGAAGATGAAATCGAATGGTTGACAGAGAGAACGAATCAAAGCAACTCGCTGCTGCTGACCAAACGACATGATACCCATCTTGGAGTCAATCTTATCGCTTATGCCGAGCATATCAAACCATTCGAGGATTTGCTTCTTCTTTTGATAACCAGTAAGCTTGTTCTTTATCTGCACATTCTCCATAGCGGTAAGTTCGGGGAACATACGGAGTTCTTGCCACAGAAGTGCAAAATGCTTCTTGCGGAGTGCGGTCCATTTCTTTATAGAATAGGAACGCGTATCTTCGTTATCAAATAGAATCTGTCCCTGATAATCTTTGCGATAGCCATATATGAAACTGCAAAGCGAAGACTTTCCCGTTCCACTGTTAGCCTCGACAAGATAGAGTTTGTCTTTCTCAAACTCCACATTCTGCAACCAAATGTCAGATGCTATGTCTGTTCGATTTGCAAAGACATCTGGAAGTGTATTTATTAGTTGTATCTTATCCATTATTTCAATAATGTTTTAAGGAAATTTTCCTTATCATCGTCAAGCTCAACTTTGATTTCAATGCGAGACTCAGGTTTGAGACTAACGACCATAGCCTTAAATTTAGAGCAAACCTTCATAATTGCAATGCCCTCAGGAGATATGCCAATAGCAGATGAAAGCTGAACAAATGGAGTGATGATGCTCTGCAAATCAACACACATGTAAGCAAGCGAATTCTTAATCTCATCTTTATCAGCCTTGACAACTTCATTTGCCTTAGTTGGAGTTAAGTTAAGCAATACATTTGTGTCGAATGTTGAGAATGCAAGATTCTTATCCTTTACTCCCCAAATAATGTTCATGTCATCAGTTTGAAGATGATAATTGTCTCCTTTCTTATTCATGGAAATGCCATAGTCCTTCATACCTGCCTGCCAATCAGGAACATCAGCAAGAAAATCATCGTTCTTCAACTTACCACAAACCATGAAATCACTATAATTTGTAGCGGAAGGAAGACCAACTGCCACATCTCCATCAATGGCACGAATAATTGCTTCGATATCAATTCCTCGTTCAATCATGAAGAGCATCTGCTTGATTGATGTGTCTTGCTTCAGTTTGCTAAGCAACCATTCGCCGTTCACACCCATACAAGCCCATACAGGGAACTTATCAACTGCAGTATCCAAGTAGTCTCCATTTATCTTATGGAAATTCTTCTCTGCTTCCCTGAGCATCTCAC
>DCIW01000041.1:3881-4249 GCA_002317225.1 Prevotellaceae bacterium UBA1716
GCCTTCTCGGTTGTTGGAACCAAAGCTCCACTCAACACTAACTTTCCATTCTGGAAATCAGCAGAAGCTTCCAACTGAACATCTGTCATCTTTACTCCTTGTGGAATCAAGGACTTGAACGAAGAAGTAAAACCTTGTGGCAATGCTGCCATATTTGATAAGATGGCTATATCCTTCTTCTTGTTATTATCAAAACAATAAGAGAAACCGTCAGTTCGTGCAATACGATCGTCCGAGTTAAGGGTAAAGAGTTGGGCAAGAGTGCGTCTTGACGTTGCTGCACCTTCTTCTGCAGCAAGGATAAGAATTGTATTGTCATCATATCCGTACACGATATCATCAAGAAGTGTTCCTTCCATCACACCATC
>DCIW01000041.1:4287-41130 GCA_002317225.1 Prevotellaceae bacterium UBA1716
GAAGCAACATTCTGCTTCTGGAGCATCTTGAGGAAATCCTCAAAATCGCCCTTATCTAGCATCTTCATCGTAAGACCATAGCAGCGGTTTGGAGTCTGGAATATATAAATAGGTGAACGGAAATCGATACCCATATCCTGAGGCGATTCCATATACTTCTCCACCTGTTTTCCTGCTTTTCCATCAAAAATTGCTCCCATGTACTGCTTTATCATTCCCGAAACAGACGAGTTGGCAAAATCGCTCTTTTCAGCAATACTTGCCATATCAACCGACGCAACAAAAGGAGAATTGACAGGAATAACATTACGATAACCATCACCCTTCGAACATGATGCGAGGGCAAGAACCGCAACGAGTACTAATATTAATGATTTGATTGCTTTCATATTTCTATTAATTAAAAAGATTCATCAAATGAACTGCAACGAGTCCTGCAGTTTCTGTACGCAAACGACTTTCACCAAGACTTACGCTCTGAAAACCATTCGCTTCAGCATATTTAACCTCATCGATAGAGAAATCTCCTTCGGGACCTACCATCACAAGATTATCCTCACCTTTTACGAGGCAATCCTTCAAGAGTTTCTTTTCACCGAGTTCTGGTTCATCGTAGCAATGGCAGATGAACTTGTGAAGAGGCTTATCCCCTCGTCCGCTGTCCGTTGTCCGTTGTCCGTTGTCTGTTGTCATATCCACAAACTTTCTGAAGTCAGTCATCTCATTGAGGATAGGTTTCCAAGCCTTACGACTCTGCTTTGTGGCAGAAATAAGTATTTTGTCAATGCGTTCGTTCTTGATGACTGTTCTTTCGGAGAACTTACAACGAAGGAATGTGAGTTCATCAAAACCAATCTCTGTTGCCTTCTCGCAAGTCCACTCAGTACGGTCCATATTCTTGGTTGGAGCCATTGCGAGGTGCAGATGACCGGGCCACTGTCGTTTTTGGGGCAAAGCCTCCACTATATTATAAAGGCAGCGTTTCTTTGTCGCCTCTGCCACTTCTGCACGATAGAATGTGCCTTCACCATCCATCAGCATCATCTCATCGCCCATCTGCATTCGGAGCACACGGACTGCATGCTGAGCTTCTTCTTCGGGAAGTTCATGCTCGTTGGAGGCATTAGGGACGTAGAAATAGCGGACTTCTTTCATTGGACAAAATAAATTTTGTTGGTAAAAACACTTTATATTGAGCGTAAGCTGGTTTGTTATTGAGAATTGGCTGGTTTGTAATTGAGCATTGGTTGGTTTGTATTTGAGCATTGGCTGGTTTGTATACGAGCGTAGGCAGGAAGGTCAATGCTGGCAAAGTCACCATCCAAATACTTGAAATAGCCTGTGATGCCAATCATCGCTGCATTATCTGTCGTGTAAGAGAACTTAGGGATGAAAATCTTCCAACCATATCTCTTCGCATGATCACGAAAAGCATTGCGGAGACCATTATTTGCACTCACACCACCAGCTACTGCAACCTGCTTGATACCCGTATCCTTTACAGCCTTGCGAAGCTTCTTCATCAAGATGTCAACGATAGTCTTCTCAAGCGAAGCAGCCAAGTCTTCCTTGTGATGCTCTATGAAATCAGGGTCGTCCTTTATCCAATCACGAAGATTATAGAGGAACGAAGTCTTGAGTCCCGAGAAAGAATAATCGTAGCCTTGGATATTTGGTTTGGCAAACTGATAAGCATCAGGATTGCCTTGACGTGCCAACTTATCGATGATTGGACCGCCAGGATAACCCAAGCCCATCACCTTCGAACATTTGTCTATCGCCTCACCTGCAGCATCATCAATGGTCTGACCCAGAATTTCCATATCCTTATAAGAATTGACTTTCACAATCTGACTATTGCCTCCACTAACAAGGAGACAAAGGTATGGGAACTTTGGCTGGTCATTATCCTCCTCACTTTCGCGAATGAAATGAGCAAGCACATGACCATGAAGGTGGTTCACATCAATCATTGGAATACCAAGACTGCGAGCCATCCCCTTTGCAAAACTAACACCTACGAGAAGTGAACCCATAAGCCCCGGCCCACGAGTAAAAGCGATTGCGTTCAAATCTTCCTTTGTGATGCCTGCCCTCTTGATTGCAGCATCCACTACAGGAACTATATTTTGCTGATGAGCACGACTTGCAAGTTCTGGCACAACACCACCATATTCCTCATGAACCGCCTGCGATGCAGTAACATTGCTCAAGAGGATTCCATCTCTCAAGACTGCTGCACTGGTGTCATCACATGAACTTTCTATTGCTAAAATGTACATAGATTAATATGTTAAGATCTCCAATCCTTCTTCTGTCATCAAATAAGTATGTTCCCACTGAGCACTTGGTTCCTCATCTTCGGTAACGACAGTCCATTCGTCTTCGCTGTCAACAAAGACTTCCCATGTACCCATATTAATCATTGGTTCGATAGTGAACACCATACCCGGAACAAGGAGCATACCTTCGCCCTTCTTACCTACATGGAACATCTCTGGATCTTCGTGAAACTCGCATCCCACACCATGACCACAAAGGTCGCGAACTACTTTGAACCCATTCTTGTGAGCATGCTTAGTGATAGCAGCGGCAGAATCACCAACAAACGAATAAGGTTTGCAAGCTTCAGCACCTATCTCCATACATTCCTTAGCCACCTGAACAAGCTTTTCCTTTTCAGGAGTAGTCTTGCCGATGATGAACATACGACTTGCATCTGCATAATAGCCATCAAGGATAGTTGTACAATCCACATTGATGATATCACCTTCTTCAAGAATCTCATCCTCATCTGGAATACCATGACAAACCACCTCATTCACACTCGTGCAACAGCTCTTTGGGAATCCCTCATAGTTGAGAGGAGCAGGAATACCACCACTCTTTGTTGTGAAATCAAACACCAACTTATCAATCTCGAGGGTTGACATTCCCTCATGTATCTTTTCTGCAACAAGGTCGAGCACAGCAGTATTAAGCACACCAGCCTTGCGAATTCCTTCTATCTGTTCTGGAGTCTTAATCAATTTTCGTGTAGGCACAAGGTAGCCCTTGTTCTGCCAAAAGAGAATCTTCTTGTCCATCTCTGTGAGGGGCTGACCGCTCTTCACGAACCAATTCTTTGGGTTTTTATGAAATTTCACCATAATAATTATTAAATTTGATGCAAAGGTACAAATAATTCCTAATTCCTAATTCCTAATTCCTAATTATTTAATACCTTTGCACATATTTAATACAAATAAACAAAAACTCACTAAAAATAGCATGAAAACATTTCAAATACTATCGTTCACAGCCCTCGCATTGCTTGCGGTGTCATGCGGCAACAAACAGCAGGAAACAGAGCAGACTGACGAGCGATTCGTGGAACAGGTAGACGAGAAGACAGGTGTGGCAAGTCTCAACGCCTATTCGGACAGCGATACCATTACCATCAAGGGCACACAGTACCGTTATTCGTTCAAGTTCCAACCTATCGACTCCCTCCAGCACATCACCTACGCATCGGGTGTCGAATACAAGGACAACGGTGTTCATCTCATTATCGAGAAGGACGGGGAGACTGTAATCGAGAAGAACTTCACAAAAGGTTCGTTTAAGAGCTACATCCCAGAAAAACTCTTCCAGACAAGCGGACTTATCGGTTTCACATACAATATCGACCGCCGTTTGAGCAACAAGTTCGATGCCTTCTATTTCATTGCCACCGTCGGTAATCTTGACGACGCTGAAGAGATAGCCTACCCTCTCGAAATCCGCTTAGACCACGAAGGTGGAATGGCAATCAGCAAGTATGAAGAACTCGAAACCGAACCACTTCGTAAAGGTCTCACTGTTGATCCTGACGAAGATGGGGTTTAATGCAATAAGTTTAAGGATATAAAAAAAAGGGGTGAAGAACTTGGTAGGTTCTTCACTCCTTTTTTTATTTTTTCTTGAAAGCGTTCATGAATCGATTCACAATCCTTGCTGCATTCCATGCCGTTAGGCCATAACCGAAAAAGCGCATGTACTTGTTCGAAGAATTCATATAAGGCGAGGCTGGCAGAAGAGTCTGCTTAACGCCTGCCTGCACTACCTTCAGTTGCTTGCGGATATGCTTGCCCAGTCTGCGCTTGTCACGTCTAAGTTCTTCAAGCGATCCGTACGACTCGAAAGGTTCACCAAACATAGGTTGCATCTTCATACCGTCGCACCTCCTTCCTCCTCATCATCAAGAGCGATTTCAATGTCATCACCCGCAATCATGGGTTCGTTAAGAATACTTTCAGAGAGCGAACGAACAACCTTGTTCTCAACCCAAGTCTTCCTGTTAGCCCAGAAAACACATATAGCTAACACAAGCACAAGACCCACAATCAAGTATGCAAGGGCAGAATTGCCGATCATAAGCGAAATTGCTTCTACAAGAGCGGTACTCAAGAAGAATATCGCACTTGTCCCAAGAGCAAACACCACCCCAGCCACTATCAAGCAGGTAGTGACCACAGACAGCTTATCCACGGTTTCCATCCGCAGATAACGCTCCAACTGGACAAGCAATTTAGAACTTACTTTCATTATTCAACGTCGAAGTCAAGCTCTTCAGAAGGAATGATGTCGCCACCCTTCTTACCGATATTCTTGAGATCCTCAACGAACTTGTTGAAGTCTTCCTTTGAAAGCTTGATACCTCTCTTGTCGAGAGCTTCCTTAATCTTCTTTCTCTGATCCTCACCCTTTTCAGGAGCCAAGAGGAGACCTGCTGCTGCGCCAATGAGAGCGCCGCCTACGAATGCTACTGCTGTAGCCAAACCGTTATTTGCCATAATACCTTATTATTTTAAAGTGTTAATAAATAGTCGTTGTTTTGTCAACTGATCGTTATTTGGCGTCAAAATTACGACTTTCTATCGTAAAAACAATAAAAAACACAAGGATTAACATTTTTTTACACAAAACTCTTGTTCAGTCCATAAAAACTCTTTACCTTTGCAGTAGACCTTTTCAAAATAACCTCTACAAGTTAATAAAATTAGATGTAGAGCAAAAGAAAAAAAGGTGTAGAACAATAAAACTAAAGTAGTAAACATTCTTAAAACTATATGAGCATACCCTACCGTCTGACCCCGATGAAAGACAACATCAGCAAAGCGCCGAAGAAAGGCTACTATGCCCAGGTTGTAACCAAAGGGACCGTCGATACCACCAGCCTCTGCCACATCATTTCAAGTGGATGCACGCTGACCGTTGCCGACCTCCGAGCAGCGATAGAAGCACTCTCATCAAGCATTGCCGACTGCCTCATGGATGGCTATAACGTCAACATCGACGGCCTCGGAACCTTCAGCGTTTCTGCCGAATCGAGAGTCGTTGATTCCGAAGAAGATCTCCGTGCACCATCAGTCAGCGTGAAGAATGTCAACTACCGAGCAGCAGTAAGCCTCAAGAAGGCTGTCAAAAACTCAAGTTTCGAACGCGTAAAGAAATAAAGGTATTTCATTCAAAATTACATAACAACTAGAAATTATTATGAAGAAAAATCTCATGTTGGGCCTCGCCCTCGTAACAGCACTCGCCTTTGTATCATGTAAGTCTAGCGAAAGCTCATACAAGAAAGCATACGAAAAGGCAAAGCAGCAGGAACAGATGCAGACTGTAACTACTCCACAGCAGACAACAACTGTTACTCCTACTCAAACTACAACTACTACACAGAATACAGACGCTTCAAATCTCCGTTCTGAGCGTTTCAACGTAATCGGTGGTGGTTCTCTCAAGGCATTCAACGTAGTTTGTGGTTCATTCGGCAGCCTCCAGAATGCACAAAATCTTCGCAACACACTCGTTAACAAGGGTTACAATGCTCAGATTGCACAGAACGAGAACGGCATGTACCGTGTTGTTGCAGCTTCTTTCGACGACCGTAACGCTGCAGTAAGTTCACGCGACCAGCTTCGCAACACTTACCCAGACGCATGGCTCCTCTATCGCACATACTAATAACTCCATATTTCAATAGTACGTTTATTAATTACCACTATAATTAGAATTAATAATCTACAAACAAACATTTCTTTTTGGTAAAGGTGAGAATATACATGTAAGAATTCGGCGACTATCTGCTGTGAAGCACATAGTCGCTATTTTTAAAGAAATTGTAATGTTCAAACATCCTCCCCAACACTTTTGAACATTAACTCTCAATACACAAATAAATCGGGGTGTGGCGCAGTTGGTTAGCGTACGCGTCTGGGGGGCGTGTGGTCGGCAGTTCGAGTCTGCTCACCCCGACTTATACATATTATGTAATACTGATTATCAATGACTTGCATTTTGCATCGGTCATTTTATTACACCATTATTACGCAATCTCCCTCAAACTTTACTTTTAGGCATAAAAAGGGTGTGCTAACCTCACAGCTAACACACCCAAACAAGTCAAAACGACAAATAACCTATACCTCGTTTGCCTTGTCCATTATATACATGGCAAGTCTTATCTTTTCCTCTTGTGGGATTTCAACATTCACATACCTCTCTGCTCTTGCTTCTTGTATGTTGATGGTTGTTTCATCCTCTCCTAATATCTTACGCAATGTTTCGATCTTTTTAGGTGTTGGGAAATCTATACAGTCATCAATAAACTTTCTTGCTATGGCTTCCAGTTTTGACAATACCACCTCCACCTCATTGCCTTGCTCATCAACTATCAAATAAACCTCATCCTCTTTCAGGATGTCGTTTGTAACCTCTCGCATAGTCCGCTTTGCTTTCTTTCGTTCAACACCTTTGCGTGAACTACGCATTTGCTCTTCCTTGCTTTTCCACCCTCCCCTCTTCAGGTTGGCAAGCGAATGAGGGTGTTTGCCTACCTTGTACTTTACTTTATTCTCTTCCATATTGTACTTAAATTGATTATTCAATGGTTGCCGATGGTTTCCACCGAAAAGATTATTATCTCCTTGAAATACCGCAAACATCTCTTCTTGCTCCTCTAATGATGGCAAAGCCTCATCATAAGGCATAGGTTCTTCCAAACCATCAAAGCAAAGAAATGTGTCATCCAGCACCCCATCAAAACAAACTTGGTTGCGTTTCTTTAATGCCATACTCTAAACGTGGGTTTCTTATATCTCGGTGCTTCTCTGCTACAATCTGCACACAAAGACTATCATTACTAATTACATTGCAGTATTGCAGACAATCCAAAAGGGTCTTTAGCGAATTATCCAAATCATGGTTTGCATTCTTGTAATAAACCTTGACATATAGATAAAACGGAAAACTAATGTTTTTGTCCTTATACTTTCGGCATTGTTGCTTAAAGGCGCGTTCATAGGCTCTGATGGCTTCATCCTTGATTATTCGCCTACCGCCTTGCTTGTCAGGTACTGCAAGGTAATGGTTTGCCTTTGCTACAACTTCGCCACAAATTACTTCTATTTCCATATACTTAATTCTTTCATATTTGCCTTGTATGGCTTATTCTCCGCATCGGTGTACATATTGCCATCCCAAACAAAGAAAAGCCAGTACAAAGGAATTCATACAAATCTAAAGAGGGGGGGGGGGAAGAAAAAGGTTTCCTTTTTCTTGTACTCTCGAAAGAGAGTACTCTTTTTGTTAGTTATATATTGTTATATATTGTTATATAGTGTAATATATCTTTTTTAAGATGTACCGATGATGTACCGATGATGTACCAATGATGTACCGATGATGTACCACCTTTCAAAAAGGGGCATAAATAGGTACATCAAACACCCCAAAAAGTACATCTTAAAAATAAAGGAATAAAACACCATGTCAATAACTAATAACCTTGAAACCAACTCCCCTTTGATGCCCTTTGGAAAACTCTATGTTAAAAGCATCCTCAACAGATCGTTTGAGTTTGTCAAACCGCTTCCTTGTCATATACTGAAACAACCAGTTTTCGATGCTCCCATCAAATGGCAATGCATTTCCGCTCATCCTTGAAAAAAGCATTTCTTTGGTGGTTTTAACTTCCCTATCTATAACCTTGCCTGATATACTCAATAGTCCTAAATAGCAAAGCAAAGATGCGGTTTCGCCATCGGTTGGATAGTCGCAATTTGTTCCTTTACGATAACGTGTCGTATATTTCCAAAACACATCCCTATGTATATGGCTATAAGGTTGCTTTTTGTTTATATTACCCATGCGCTTCTTCGTTTCCGCTATGCTTTCGCCTCCTAATGTTATACCTAAATCAAACTCAATAGCCTTATCTTCCTTTTCGTGATGTGCATCCTTATAGGCAACAAGCGCAAAGTCAAAAATGTTGTTCATGGACTTATCAGGATGCCCCCTAAAACCGCAAAGCAAAGATATAGGAAAATGATAATGATAAACTTTAATCTTGTTTCTTGCCATACCTTACTTTGAATTAGACAACTTTTTCACATCCTCATCAAGATAGAATCGTTTTGCACCCACTCTGATAGGAACAAGATAGTTTACTTTCTCCCATCTCCACAATGTGGACTTATCGATGTGGAATAGTTCGCACACCTCGTTTGCGGTGTACATCTTGCCATCGTTCTCTTTATGTACTGGCTCATACTGCAAAGAAGCAAATACACCATTCACTACACTTTCGGCAAACTCTTTCAAGTCATTACCGCTTACTACGAACAAAGCATTTTCGCCTTGCTTCAAAATTTCTCTAATGTTCATATTTTATTATATGCTTGCTTTAGTGTGTTGCACTCCACACTTGCAAGTCTTCGGCATCCTATCGGTCATCGTGCAATAATGCTTCCTGAACACCGATGCAAAGATAGATACATTCCAACGAACAAGAATTACAAATGCGAATGGTGCGAACACTTTGCGAACACTTTTGCGAATGGTGCGAATGGTTTATGCGGACAATGCGGACAAATAAGGTTCAAAAATCATCACACTACCCTCTTTTTACGAACTTATCATTTTCGCAACCTTATTCGCTATTAAACATAATGTACATTATCCAAAATAAAGGCATTATTTCAGATAATTTTTTCTTATCTTACTGATAATCAATAGTAATGAATATTACATAAGATTAGGTAACTGTTAATTTGTTAGGTATTTGTTAATTCACTAATCAAAAAGGCACAAATTACACTCATTTTACTCATTATTTCCCCAACAAAAGGCATTTAGTAAGTTAATGGCTATTACCCCATTTTAACACAAAAGCCTACCTTGTTAGGGTAGGCAATTTGTTATCTGCGAAATCGGTCATATGCTTTTTTATCATCTTCTCCTTGATGCCATACGGCTAAACCTACTTTCTTAAAAGCATAGTACAAATCCTTTGTCTTAATTTTGTGGTACTTATTCCATGAACACTTTTGTTCACATAGCACCCTTATGATTTTGCCATGTGCTTTTGTCTTGTTACACTCATCAATAAACTCCTTTACTTTTGCCTCGCTTCCAAACAAATGCAAAAGCAATTGAGGTGCATCGGTTTCTATCGGTTGAGGTTCTTTGCTTTTTTGCTCGTTTGTGAGTATATGCAGTCTTTTCTTATTAGAAACATAAACCTTTACAATGTTGCGCAATAAGGATATTTCACTTTTGCTGAAAACGGATGTTTCGCTAACTTCCCATTTGCTAAACTCAATAAACATATCTTGCATACACTTTCGTGCGGATGCTATTTCTTTATTGATATAATCGGCATCTCCTTTGTTTATTTCTAACAATGGCACTATCTGTTCATTTATGTATTTCTCAACATAATCAACATCTATTACTTCAGGATGACCTTGTATAAATTGCTCTATATTCATAGTTTACTTTCTATTTAGATAAAACACCTTTCTTTCGCCTACTGGCTTGCTCTCTTCCTTTGTGCGGTGGATGCTTTCAACTGATGCCGAAAGCCTTCCACACTCTTCCACTAATGCAAGGTACTTTTGCCATAGTTCATCGTAAACCTCGCATTGTGCCATGTACATAGCACATAACTCTTCTTTGCTATGCGCCATCAACTCTTTGTACTTCTCCATATTGTCTAATCAATTAAGTTTATCACATCCTTTAGCAAGTCATCGGTAATTGCTCTATACCTCGCAAATGCTCTGCTTCCCTCAACGTGTCCGCTCATCTTGCCTATGAGGTTAGGGTCTTGCACCTTGCTATATGCAGTACCTACAAATGTACGTCTTGCCATGTGACTTGAAGCAACTTCGTACAAAGGTTTCATTTCGGTTTCTCCAGTCAGAGAATTGCGTACCGCTACATTCCTATCAATACCGCACAACCTAAATGCTTCCTTTATTGCCTGGTTGTACTTTTGTGCGCTTATAAAAGGAAACAACCTACCTTTGCGGTCTATACCATCATACTTCCTGATGAGGCTCTTTGCACGTTCATTTAATGGCACTCTTGGTTTCACTTGCTTCGCATTGTCTTTAGTCTTGATAGGCACATATTCAAGGATGTCGTTTGTAATGTTCGCTTGTGTTAGTTTGATTAGGTCGCTAACTCTGCAACCTATCAAGCATTGGAAAACAAATATATCTCTTTGAACCTCTAATTGAGGGCGGTTTGATAGGTCATACTCTGCAAGGTGGTTTCGCTCCTCAATAGTCAGATAATAAGGTAAGCCATAGACTGGACTTCCCACCTCAAAGGATGCAAAAGGGTTGTTTGTGGTTACACCTCGCTTTATAATCCATAACCAAAAAGTCTTGAAGCGAGTAAGCATCTTTATTGTGTAGTTCTCCCCTCGCTCTTGGATGGATGCGTTTATGTGCTTACACTTCTTATCATGTTCCACCTCTACCGGGTACTTCAAAAGAATCTTTTTGAATAGTTCAGGGAATTCGCTTTGCAAGGTGCTTTCGTTTTTCATGTAGTCACGAAAGTCCGCTATGTCATCGGTGCTTAATGTGTCGAACTCAATGCGGAAACCTTTGTTTCCTTTGTTTCCTCTGCTCCTGAACTCTTGCCATCTATGCAAGCATCGCATAAGCACATTGTAATTTCTTACCTCGCTTTGTGCCAAACTACGTTCATTCAAGAATGTGTCTTTATAGGCAAATATTGATTTGTCCGCTATAGCCTTGCTTTTAGCCTCTATGAGGTTTTTAACTTGGCAAAGGTAATATCTTGCACTCCCACACGTTCAAACACACCTACGGAACTTTTTATAAAGTCCTTTGTCAGTTCGCTTGATGGCACAACCTCGCACACCTTTAGCAACTTGTTTGTAAAGTCTTGAAGCATTGTTTTTGTGTCTGCGGTATCCTTTACATCCGCATAGTTTAGTTTGCCTTTGTTAGGTACTTTAATTTCTCCGTAATTGCTACCACCATTAACACCTAACACAACAAAGTATTTAGGCAATACCGCATAACTCGTTTGTATCTGCACTTGCAAAGTACGATTAACACGAAACCAAACAATGATATTGCTTTTGCCATTGTCTTGCACCTTGTTGGATAACTTGTAATAAACCTTTGCCATAATCTAAAGTCTTATTATTTGTGAAACATGGTGCAAAGGTACAAAAATGTACATCGTGCAAATTATTACACCGATAATATTACACGAATATTACACCGAATTGCAATTTTATTACACGCAATACAATGTTTTGCAATTTAGAGTTAGCAAAAATAAACATTATAATTCAAACACTTACATTTGAAAGGGTGTTATGCAGTTTTATAGGTTCAAATCTGCTCACCCCGACTAAATCAAAATGGAGTAGGTGTTAATAGCATCTACTCCATTTTCTAAATAAAAGAATAAGTATGAAGAAACCACTACTTGCACTTTGGAAATTTTGGTCCGGGATGAGTCTTGTCCTTCGCATACTCGTGGGATTGATAATCGGAGCCATATTAGGACTCATACTGCCCGGATGGACTGGAATATCATTGTTTGGTACTCTGTTTGTGGGAGCACTCAAAGCTATCGCTCCGGTACTTGTCGCTGTACTCGTGGCAAGTTCGATTGCGAAAGCACAGAACGGTTTAGGTGGCAGATTCCGCAAGGTCATCTTCCTTTATCTTGCCACCACCCTACTCGCTGCAATGGTTGCAGTGTTCGGAAGCATGCTCTTCCCCATGAATATCGTGCTTGAAGGATCGGCAGACGGTGCAGCACCAAGTGGTCTTGCAGATGTGTTCGACCAACTCGCACTCAATCTCGTAAGCAATCCGTTGCAGGCAACCGCAAGTGCCAACTATCTCGGTGTTTTATTTTGGGGAATAATCATCGGACTTGCACTCAAAAAGATGGCGAGTGCAAATACCATTCAGGTTGTGGACGATTTTGCACAAGTGGTTTCCACAGCAGTTAAATGGGTAATTCACATGGCACCATTAGGAGTCATGGGACTTGTATACAAATCGGTAAGTGAGAGTGGAATGGACATTTTCCTTGTGTATGGAAAACTCGTACTTCTCCTCGTAGGCTGTATGCTTTTCGTAGCATTGATATTGAATCCAATCGTGGTATTCATCTTCTTGAAGCGGAATCCTTACCCACTCGTTTGGCAATGCTTGAAAGAGAGTGGATTGCATGCATTCTTCACTCGTTCGTCGGCAGCAAATATTCCTGTGAATATGGCACTTTGCGAGAAACTTGGATTGGACAAGGATTTCTATTCGGTTTGTATTCCTCTCGGTTCGACAATCAATATGAATGGTGCAGCAATCACCATCACGGTGATGACACTTGCTGTTTGCCACACTATGGGAATAGAAGTCAGCATACCGACCGCACTCGTGCTTTGTTCGCTTGCCACACTTGGAGCTTGTGGTGCGAGTGGAGTGGCTGGAGGATCGCTCCTACTCATTCCGATGTCTTGCTCGCTTTTCGGAATCAGCAACGACATAGCGATGCAGGCGGTGGCTGTCGGTTTCATTATCAGCGTGATACAAGACTCCGTAGAGACTGCACTCAACTCAAGCAGCGATGTAATATTTGCCGCAACTGCCGAACTCTCAGAAAAGGAAAATAAGGCGAAGTGAACCTCTATTCGTGATGATAAGGTTCGCCACGCATGATGGTCATTGCACGATAGAGCTGCTCAACAAATATCATGCGAATCATCTGATGCGAGAAGGTCATCTTCGAGAGAGAAATCTTCTCGTTGCACTTATCATAGACATCTCTCGAAAAACCATAAGGACCACCAACGATGAACACCAGTCGCTTAGATACGGTGTTCATCTTTTTTGTCATCCAATCAGAGAATTCGATAGAGCGGAACTCCTTTCCATGCTCATCAAGAAGCACCACATGATCGCCTGGCTGGAGTTGTTTGAGTATCAACTCTCCTTCCGACTGCTTCTGCTGGTCTTCGCTGAGCGACTTCGTATTCTTGAGTTCAGGAATGGTGATGATATCAAAACCGATGTAATGCTTCACACGGGCTGCGTATTCATCGATAATATCGGTAAAGCGCTTATCCACAGTCTTTCCGACAAGTACGAGGGTTACTTTCATATTCTTCTATTGTTTTTGCAAATGTAACACTTTATTTTGTAATAGCAAAATTTTTTAGCTGTACTGTTGGGAGTGATAAATAGTTTATATCCTTTTAAAGTAAATATGCAAGTATCCTTCCTCTCTCAAAAAAAAAATATTTTTATCAGCAAAACATCCTAACATTCTACCAAACCTCAGTTAACTCATTATATTTCATATAATTGACATTGGTAGGATGTTGCTTAAACATCCTACCAACATCCTACCAACATCCTACCAGGTATCACACCTTTCTGACAACACCGTACCAACTCATACCATGTATGAAGCTACGATATAGCCAAGCGACCAAATCTTTAGAGCAAAGAAGAATTCAAAAAGAGGTAGAGAGTTGGTAGGATGTTGGTAGAGTGTTGGTAGGATGTTTGAGCAACATCCTACCAACACCATTATATTATCAATCAATACTTTACACCCATTTTGGTAGGATGTTTGCCACTTTTCGCACAAAATAAATTTTTTTTTCTCGCCTCAACACATACTGACAAATACCGAAGTCCGTCTGCACGGACATCGATGTCCGCCCTTACGGACTTCGGTAAACATAAGTATGTGTCAAATAATATATAGCTAATCTGTTAGTAATGTTTAATAACACAAAAAGAAAAGGGCACCCACAATTTGGATGCCCATGTTAACAAAGTATTTAATTATAAAGGTTTTATTAGATGTTATTGAAAGCAACGATAAGGTCTTTGGCAATTGCCTTATTGTAAACTTTGATCACTGCAGATCCCTTTGCAGAAGCGAAAGTTGTGTCGTGGAAACGGCGGTTGTTGAACTGGAACATAGGACCGTTTGCATTTGAAACTTCTACATTGTAATTAGCCTTAAAGCTTCCAGCGCCACATCCTACCCATGTACGCAATGCTTTGTTGCCCCAATCAATGTCAGAAAGACAAGCCTTGACGAGAATACCATCAGCAGGTACATCCTTCACATCGTTTACCACTTCAAATTGGGTGTTGGTGAATTCCTTCTGAAGTTCATCAACTATTGTACTTGCAAGACTTTCGAAAGCAGCAGTTTGCTTCTTATCAGCCTTGTTGTCCTTTGGAGCAGCAGTTGAGTATCCGTATACGTACACCTTTGCATTTTCGATATTAACCTTCTGATTGATAGTGATATCATCAATATCATTCCAACCTTTGTGTTGTTCCTGAGCGTTAGCATTCTGTGCAAACATTGAACCAAACACGAGGGCAGCGCCCATAACCATTTTCTTAAAATTAATCTTTTTCATAATGTTTATTATTTTATTAGTTTATAAATTTCTAAGTTTATTGAATGCTTCCTGTCTTGCCTCCCCTCGCCCTAAAAAGGGAGAGGGGACTGGGGGTGAGGGAGTGTCTTTGTTTGTTTGACGCTGCAAAGGTACGATGTTTTCCAAGGGAACATGATATACACTATATGAAAAAGCAACGTACAATTTGTGAATTTCACAAACTGTACGTCACTTTCTTGTTTTGTACCAAAAAATAACCTTAATTCTTCAATTGGCAAATGAAATAGTCGAACGAACCATACCAACAGGAGCCAACATTGCCGAATACACTTCTTACACAAGTAGAAATAACTATAAGTTCTTTAACCACAATGAGAAGAATTTGTCATACACTTCGTATTCCCCTTGGTGTCGAGTCACTATCTGCTTGTCAACAAGAGCTTTGATAGTAGTCTGGATTGTACTTGCAGAAGGGAGGTGATACTTGCGGATGAAAGCACCACTTGTGATTGCACCAACCTTACCCTCGTTATTGATAGCAATAAGAAGTTCCTTTTGTCGTGCAGTGAGTTGGTATAGCAATTCCGTATATATGATACTGTTGTCCTTTACTATTTCATCTATCGCTATCGGTATCATCTCACGAGTACAAGTCATCCCCAAGTCTGTATCAGAGAAAAGATAATTCATGACCTTCTGCACAAACCATGTAACTCCACCAAAACTCCCATACACTTCTTCAGCGACCCCCTCCTCGAGTGCCCTACCGCGCGAATCAAAATGATGCTGAGCGAACAAAGCATATTTATCCACAGGCAATGGTTCAAGAACCTGTGTAGAAGTAGATGCATAAAAAGGATGAGCAGGCGAGTTGAACATCTCGGACAGAAGATGTTGCTCCGACCCGGAAAATACAAATACAGCATTATGACACCTTTGTATATATGTACGCAGCATGGCCTCAACATTCTTCTCGGGATAGTTCATAATCTGTTGGAACTCATCAATCGCTATGATACAAGGCTTGTCCGACTGTTCAATAAAACGGAATATTTGTTCAAGTGTACAATCCGGTGTTGGAAGCATACCAAAGTCTACATTCCACGAAGGATTACCCATAACATCAAAACTGATGCCCGATCTTATCGAACTGACAATATCAATAAACTTCTCCAACAATTTGCGACTTCTTGACTTCAAATAGTTAAGTATCGCCTTACCCATCTCAAGCACGAAGTCATTCAAATTCTTTGTTGAATATATATCAATAATAAATGTATTGTATTGAGTCGCCACTTTCTCTTGGAGAAAACAATGATGAAGAAGCCCCGTCTTACCCAAACGACGTGGAGATACCAATACTACATTATTACCATTAACCAGCAATTTTGTCAAACTTGCAGTCTCTGCCTCTCGGTCACAAAAGTACTCCGGACCTACATAACCTGAAGTTACAAATGGATTACGTTTCATAGCTATTTATCTATTTTTCATGCAAATATAGCACTTTTTATTCATATTACGTATTTTACGTTACGTATTTTACGTAATATTAACAAAAAAAGTGATAAATAGATGTGTGGAAACAATTAAATGTTAGTTTTCTCTTCTCTCCAGCCAAGCCATATAAGTGCGTATTCCTGTCTCCACCATCCTGATGCAGGGACGCTTCTTGTAGTACTCGTCGGTGCGAGCTTCGGGAGTATGGCAAATGGTGATTTCGGGAATAGTGCCATCAGCACGCTGCTTATTGAGTCCGAGGAGTTCCTTGCAGATGATGCTGCCTGTCTGTGCTTTGAAGTCTGCAGCAAGTTCTTGTACCGCCTTGTATGTGAGAGCCTTGACCTCTTGATTTGCCTCGGGACATGAAGTCTCGAGTCCTGCGAGCATAAATGTACCGAGAGCCGAACCGCAAGTTTCACGCATACGACCAATACCGCCACCGTATGGAGCACTCATCTTAGCCATCAAGTCCTCTGGCACACCGTACCAATCGGCAAAAGCAAGAGCCACCGACTGCGAACAATTATATCCTTCCTTGAAAAGGGCAATGCCTTTCTGCACGCGCTTCTCTGTCTCTTCTTTCCAATCTGTGATTTGTTTTTTCTCCACCTTTATATATATTTGTTAATTATTTCACAATATGTATTTGTTCGTTAGGGACATTCACATTTTCAAAGCCATAACCTTCCACATCCTCCATCACAATTGCTGGTCGGAAATCCGTATCAGCAAGTCGAACGGAAATATTGCGAAGAGTGATATTGCGAACATGACGAAGGTAAAATGCCCATGATGGGAGTTCACCAAACATAGAGAATTCAGGATATCCATCAGCATTTTCAGGAATTTCTTTTGCACGATAAAGTCCCACATAAGCCATGCCCTTAGTTGCACGACCCGGATAAAGAATATCAATATTCTCAAGCGTAATGTTTTCTATAGGATGTCCTGGAAGACCTGCAACAGAAGAAGGCCAAGGATTGTGGAAATAGTCCACTTCAGGACCACGAAGATCGTACATAAGGTCGGGACGAGAAAATGGCACTTCTGCCTTCAAATTGCGTATAGTGATATTGCGACAAACACCTGAACACACGCCACTTACAGTCAGTCCGTCCGCATCAATACCATGACGAGCCCCTAATCGTATAAAAAGAGGATTGCCCGTATTTTTTGCCGTAACACCATCAACCATAATGTTTTCAAGTGTTGCGCCATCAACCGATTCCAATGCTATTGCAGAACGAAAAGTGTCAGTCACATCTATATCACGAATACTGATATTGCGAAAACCGCCATAAGATGAAGTACCGAACTTCACCGCAGAAGCAGAAGAAGTGATATGACAATGCTCAATGCTTATATCCTGGCACATACTCTCGGGGTTATCACTCTTAAGACAAATGCCATCATCTGCCGAATTGATATTGCAATTACGCACATGAACATTTTTGCAATCATTGAGGTCTATGCCGTCATTGTTCCAATAAGCACGATTGTAAACGGTAATGCTATCAATACCTATATTGCTGCTTTCGTGGAAAGAAAGTCCCCACCCCGCACTATTACGAAAGTGTACTCCTGATATCATTATATTCTCTGAATCAGCAAGGAACAGGAGTTTTGGGCGAGTACTTGGACGCTGTCTGCGAGTATTGTAGTTCTGGTCTATGCGTTCGCCTATATGATGAAGGCTATCTATTGCTAATGCGAGCGCAAGTCCTTGGCCATCAATAGTTCCTTGACCCAAGATTCCTATATTCTTAGCATGAGCAGAAGTGATGAGTCCTTGATGCACATCCTCGTCTTTGCGTTTGCCAAGAGTGGTATTAGTGTCGTAATCATACGGATTGGTGCTACCGAGAAGCACAGCATCTTTCTCCAGACGAAGCATCACATTGCTTTTGAGTTCAATAGAACCAGTCAACCACCGTCCAGCACCTATACGCACCACCCCACCTTTTTTATGCTTGTTGACTGCATCAATCGCCTTTTGAATTGCCTCGGTATTTACCGTTTTACCATCAGCCACAGCACCATATTTTGCTATATCCACAACGAAATCCTTCGCATCAATGGTGATTGACACGAAGAATAAAAGGAGAAGTGTCTGGAGCGTTTTCATCGTACTACATTCTTAACGCCCTTCACTGTCTGAATCTTCTTAACTAACTGATTGAGTTGTTTTTGGTCAGAAATCATAATTGTGAGGGTTCCGGAGAAGAGACCATCCTCAAAACTTTGGATTGAGATGCCTCGGAGCAGAACATTCTTCTCGTGATTGATGATAGAGGTAATATTGTTGACAATACCAATATCATCATTACCTACCACATGGAGAGTAACAGCATATTGACTGCCTCCCTTGCCTGCCCATTCGGCACGAATCACTCGATAACCCAAGGACTCACGGAGTCGCTCGGCATTTGGACAATCGGTACGATGAACTTTGATTCCCCGACCACGAGTCACGAAGCCAAAGACATCGTCTCCGTAGATTGGGTTGCAACATTTAGCAAGAGAAAAATCCACACCTTTTATATTATTATCTAGCACAAGGACATCATCGTTTGGACGCTGACGCTCATCCACAGGAGTTGCCACGAAGGTATCAGCACTACGAGTCTCTGCTTGATAGAGTTGAGGATTCTCATCTCGTTTCTGGCTTTCCACATAGCGGTCGATTACCACATTGACATCAAGAACTTCCTCTGAGATAGCCTGATAGAACTCATTGACATGCTTATAACCCATCTTCTTGATGAGCTTCATCATGAGTGGTTCATCGTAGTCAATCTTACGATTCTTAAACTTGCGTTCGAGGGTTTCTTTCGCGATAGCACAAGTCTTAAGTTCCTGTTCGTTAATGGATTGACGTATCTTATTCTTTGCCTTAGTTGTGACAGCCATATTAAGCCAGTCACGCTTAGGGAGTTGTCTCTGCGAAGTAAGAATCTCCACCTGGTCACCGCTTTGAAGTTTGGTACCAATAGGCACATTCTTTCCATTGACCTTACCTCCCGTACAACGGCTACCCACATTAGTATGTATCTGGAAAGCGAAGTCAAGAACTGTAGCACCGATAGGGAGTTTGAAGAGGTCGCCCTTTGGTGTGAACACAAACACTTCGTCCGAATAGAGGTCAACCTTGAACTGGTCAACAATCTGTTCATCCGAAGCGGCAGAATTCTCAAGTGCCTGACGGATATCTTTGAGCCAGTCTTCGAGTTTTGCACCAGAATCTTTCACTCCTTTATATCGCCAATGGGCTGCAAGACCACGTTCTGCAATCTCATCCATTCGTTCGGTACGAATCTGTATCTCCACCCACTTCGCATCAGGGCCCATTACGGTGATATGGAGCGACTCATAACCATTAGACTTAGGTACTGACAACCAGTCGCGAAGTCGCTTAGGATTAGGACGATACATATCTGTAACGATGGAGAATACCTGCCAACAATCCTGCTTCTCTTTCTCAATTGGCGAGTCAAGAATCACACGAATTGCAAAGAGGTCATAGATACCTTCAAACTTGCATTTCTGCTTCTTCATCTTCTGCCAGATGGAGTGGATAGACTTGGTACGTCCCTTGATATGGAAATGGAGTCCAGCAGCCTTCAACTTCTCTTCGATTGGACCAATGAATTGTGATATATAAAGGTCTCGTGCTTTTCGTGTTGCACTCAGTTTGTCCTTTATCATATAGAAGACATCTGGTTCCAAGTACTTGAGTGAGAGGTCTTCAAGTTCGCGTTTGATAAGGTAAAGACCGAGTTTGTGTGCGAGTGGAGCATAGAGTTGGGCTGCTTCATTTGCCACACGGGTACGTTCCTCTATTGTGCCAAGATCCTTTATCTGTCGCATCAAGTTGACACGGTCAGCAATGATGATAAAGATGACTCGCATGTCTTCAGCAAACGAAAGCAGAAGATCACGGAAATTCTCCGTTTCGATGGATGCATTCTTTGAGTACAACTCATTGACCTTAAGCAATCCATGTATGATATGTGCAACATCTTCACCGAAGTCGGCAGTAATCTGCTCAAGTGTCACTACATTAAGTTTCACACATTCATGAAGGAGCACACTAAGGAGTGATGCACGGTTGAGTCCGACCTCCTCGCAGAGTATCACTGCAGTCTGAAGGTCGAAGAGTATTGGATGAAGGCCGAAACTGTCGCGCTGGAGTTGACCAGTGGACATGCCTTCGTGGAGTATATCTTTAACTTTGCGGAAGTCTGCCGGCTCAATTACATCCTGCACTAATGGTTGGAGGGTGCGGAATGTTTCGAGTACTCTCGCGCGTTCGTGTTCATTAATTATAGCAATTTCTTCCATATACAAGGCTTGTTTTGTCTATTTTCACTGCAAAGATAAGAATTATTCATAATTAATAATCCACAATTCATAATTATTTGTTATCTTTGCGTAAAAATTAAGTTACTCCAAAAAGAATTTCAACAATCAATATAATTTTTACTACTATGCTTACACAACAAGACAAAGATTTTCTTGCTCAGAAAGGTATCTCTGAGGAGAAACTGAATGCTCAGCTTCACTGCTTCGAAACAGGTTTCCCATTTCTCAAATTAGCAGGAGCGGCTTCACCGGAAAAAGGTATCACAATTCCTAACGATGCAGAGAAGGCTGACTATCTCGCTGCATGGGATGCTTATCTTCAGGGTACAGGTAAGGTACTGAAATTTGTCCCAGCAAGTGGTGCTGCAAGCCGTATGTTCAAGGACTTGTTCGAATTCCTTGATGGCGAAAGTGATGTTCCCGCAAATGATTTCATCAAGAAATTCTTTGATAATGTACACAACTTTGCTTTCTTCGCTACTCTCAACGCCGCTTGCGAAAAGAACGAAGGCAAGGGTATCGATGCTCTTGTTGCGGAAGGCAATTACAAGGCTGTCATCGCTAACCTCCTTGGTGATAAGGGTTTGAACTACGGAAAACTCCCTAAGGGTCTCCTCCAGTTCCACTCTTATGAGGCTGGTGCTCGTACTCCTCTCGAAGAACATCTCGTAGAAGGTGCTCTCTATGCTGGTGGTAAGGAAGGTAATGTGAATGTGCACTTTACTGTAAGCCCAGAGCATCGTCCATTGTTTGAGGCTCTCGTTGCTGCTAAGTCTGCTGAATATGCAGAGAAGTTTGGAGTAGATTATAGTGTTAGTTTCTCTGAGCAGAAGTCAAGTACTGACACTGTTGCAGCAAACCCAGACAACACTCCATTCCGCGAAAACGGCAAGATTCTCTTCCGTCCAGGTGGTCATGGTGCTCTCATCGAGAATCTTAACGACCTCGATGCTGACGTTATCTTCATCAAGAATATTGATAATGTAGTGCCAGACCGTTTGAAGGCAGAGACTGTTGAATATAAGAAACTTATTGCTGGTGTGCTTGTTAGCAAGCAGAAGAAGGCTTTCGAATACATCGAACTTCTTGACTCAGGCAAATACAATCACGCTCAACTCGAGGAAATCATTCACTTCCTCCACAATGACATCTGCCTCCGTAACCCAGAACTCAAGGAACTTGAGGATGCAGAACTTGCTATCTATCTCAAGAATAAGCTCAACCGCCCTATGCGTGTTTGCGGTATGGTGAAGAATGTGGGCGAACCTGGTGGTGGTCCATTCCTCGCTTACAATCCTGACGGAACTATCTCGCTCCAGATTCTTGAGAGCAGTCAGATTGACAAGAATAATGCAGAATATCTTGCTATGTTCAATGGCGGTACTCACTTCAACCCAGTTGACCTCGTTTGTGCTGTTAAGGACTATAAGGGAAATAAGTTTGACCTCACTAAGTATGTTGACCCTCAGACAGGTTTCATCTCTTCAAAGTCTAAGAGCGGTAAGGAACTCAAGGCTCTCGAACTCCCAGGTCTTTGGAACGGTGCCATGTCTGATTGGAACACCATCTTCGTAGAAGTAAGCCTCGGCACATTCAACCCTGTAAAGACTGTGAACGACTTGCTTCGCGAACAGCACCAGTAAAGCCCCCTATCTCCCCAAGGGGGCAGCCATCCGGATAGTTCAAGATGGTTTGCATGGGGGATTAATCATCAAGGTCATCTTCCTCCCAACCGGATGGCCGCCCCCTTCGGGGGTCGGGGGGCCTATTAATGAAGAAAATAATGCTTTTGGGTAGTGGCGAACTCGGTAAGGAGTTCGTCATTGCCTGTAAAAGAAAAGGACAATATGTAATCGCTTGCGACTCATACAATAATGCTCCTGCTATGCAGGTTGCTGACGCTCGCGAAGTGTTCTCAATGCTTGATGGCGATGCCCTTATGGCTGCTGTGAAGAAGCACAACCCGGACATCATCGTTCCTGAAATCGAGGCTATCCGCACAGAGAAACTGTATGAGTGCGAAGAGATGGGCATTCAAGTGGTGCCAAGTGCTCGTGCTGTGAACTTCACGATGAACCGAAAGGCAATTCGTGAACTCGCACACACAGAACTTGGTCTCAAGACTGCCAACTATAAGTATGCCAAGACTTTCGAAGAGTTTAAGGCTGCAGCAGATGAGATTGGTTATCCTTTCATCGTCAAGCCTCTCATGTCTTCAAGTGGCCATGGACAAAGCAAGGTGGACTCTCCTGCCGAACTCGATGCCGCATGGAAATGTGCAGCAGAAGGTGCTCGTGGTGATATCAAGGAGGTCATCGTAGAACAATTCATCAAGTTTGACTACGAAATCACTCTCCTCACCGTCACTCAGAAGGAAGGTCCTACCCTCTTCTGCGGTCCTATCGGCCATGTGCAGAAAGGTGGTGACTATCGCGAGAGTTTCCAACCTGTGCCTATGATGCCCGAACATCTTGCTGAAGCTCAACGTATGGCTGATGAGGTGACAAAGGCTTTAACCGGTGCGGGCATTTGGGGAGTGGAATTCTTTATCAGCAATACTGATGGAGTTTACTTCTCCGAACTCTCTCCTCGCCCACACGACACAGGTATGGTCACACTTTCAGGATGTCAGGACCTTAGCGAATTCGAACTCCATTGTCGTGCCGTTCTTGGTTATCCTATCCCAGAAATCAAGCAGTTGATGCTCGGTGCAAGTGCGGTAATACTTTCTGATGTCACAACAACCAACCCTGACTATGAGGGCATAGAAGATGTATGTGCCGCAACAAACACATATCTCCGCATATTCGGCAAACCTGATGTGGCTCATGTAGGTCGTCGTATGGGAGTTGTGGTTTGCTATGATGATTTGAATGGCGACCTCGATGCACTCCGCGAAAAGTGCAAGGAACTCGCTGCAAAGGTAAAAGTAATTGATGGAAATAATTAAGAAATACTTCCCAAATCTAACAGAGACTCAGCTGGGGCAATTCGCCCAGCTCGAGGCTCTGTACAATGACTGGAATGCGAAGATTAACGTCATCTCACGCAAGGATATCCAGAACCTCTACGAACACCATGTACTACATTCACTTGGTATTGCTGAAGTGGTCAACTTCAAACCAGGCACAGAGGTATTGGATTTTGGTACAGGTGGTGGTTTCCCAGGCATTCCTTTGGCTATCATGTTCCCAGACACGAAGTTCCACCTTGTGGACTCTATCGGTAAGAAAGTCCGTGTAGCTCAATCTATTGCTGACAGCATCGGACTCAAGAATGTGAAGACCAGCCATTCTCGCGTAGAGGAAATCAAAGACAAGTATGACTTTATCGTCACTCGTGCCGTGATGCCTCTCATCGACCTTGTCAAGATTTCGCGCAAGAACTTGAAGAAAGAGATGATTAACGGTTTGCCTAACGGTATCATCGCCCTCAAGGGGGGCGAACTTGAACGCGAAATGGCAACCATGAAGAATATCTGCACCGTTTGGGATTTGTCCGACTATTTCGAAGAGGAATATTTCGAGACCAAGAAGGTGGTACACGTAGGTTTGAAAGTGTAATTAAATTCATAATCGAATTATGAATAACAAAAAGTTTGAAGTTAATCCACTCGGAGTGAACTGCTATGTGCTGAGTGACGAAACAAAAGAGGCTGTAATTATTGATTGCGGTTGCTTCCATCCTGACGAGTGGAAAGACATCAAGGATTATATAGACAGCGAGGGACTGGTGGTTAAGCATCTGCTCAACACCCATCTTCACTTTGATCATATCATGGGAATTCCGATGGCATACAACGACCTCGGGCTCTCTCCGGAAGCGAACAAAAGCGACCTATATATATATAATAAGGTGGAAGAACAGGTGGAAAAAGTTTGTGGCATCAAAATTGCTCATGTAGAAATGCCGGCACTCGGCAAAGAACTCCGTGATGGCGACGAGGTAGAGTTCGGCACTCACAAACTTCTCGTGATCCAGACTCCGGGACATACACCGGGTGGCATCTGCTTCTACTGCAAAGAGGAGAATGTGCTCTTTACGGGCGATACGCTTTTCCGTATGTCAGTCGGAAGAACAGACTTGGACGGTGGAAGCCACAAGGAACTCCAACAGAGCATTCGCGAACGCCTCTCCATCCTTCCTCCCGAGACTGTAGCCTACCCTGGTCACGGTCCTTCGACCACTATCGCGGATGAATGCAAGTATAATCCGTATTTCATCTAAAAAATGTAGTAATCACTTTGGAAAAGAACGACAAGACAATTCAGAATATCAAGAACAGGTACGGTATCGTAGGTAATTCGGACGGACTGCTCAGAGCGTTGGAGATAGCCATTATGGTTGCCTCCCGCGACCTTTCCGTGCTCATCATCGGTGAAAGCGGTGTTGGTAAGGAAGTCATCCCACGAATCATCCACGACAACTCTGCCCGCAAGCATAACAAATACTTCGCCATCAACTGCGGAAGTATTCCTGAAGGAACCATCGACTCCGAACTCTTTGGACACGCAAAAGGTGCTTTCACAGGTGCTGTTGGCGAACGCGAAGGCTATTTCGGTGCCGCTGATGGAGGAACACTTTTCCTCGATGAGGTGGGCGAACTTCCGCTTGCCACTCAGGCGCGCCTACTCCGTGTGCTCGAAACTGGCGAATACATCCGTGTGGGCGAAAGTACTCCAAAGAAGACTAACGTGCGTATCGTTGCTGCAACCAACGTAAATATGGGTAAGGCAATCAGCGAAGGAAAATTTCGTAGCGACCTATATTATCGTCTCAACACCATTCCAATCAACCTACCTCCGCTCCGCGAACGAGGACGAGACATCGAACTCATCTTCCGCAAGTTCGCTCGTGACATAGCCGACAAATACCATTGCGAACCTATCAGTCTCTCAGCCGAAGCTAAGGAGCGTCTTCTAAATTACACTTGGCCTGGTAATATTAGACAACTCCGTAATCTCACCGAGCAATTGAGTGCGATGTATCCGGAACAGGATATTCTGCCAGAAATGCTCAATGACTTCGACATAACTGACGACAGCCATGTAGGAGCAGGTATTGTCGTTTCGAATCCTCATTGCAAAAGTAGTGACCAGACAGTCCATCAATACGAACTTGAACGGGAAAGGATTTTCACGACGTTAATGATGCTTACGGATAAGGTCCATGAACTTGACAACATCATCTACAATTTGCAACAAGGTAGAGCAGCCGCCCCTACAGGCATAAACCTTCCCGTTGCCCACCCTGATCCTGTCAGAAGAATTGACTCCAACCCTCAAGCCACAGAAATAATTGAAACACTCAAGGAGATAGATGATGAAGATCCGAAGGAAGGAGGGTCGCTATCTATCAAAAAACATGAGAAAGACTCTATCAAAGAGGCACTTGAACGCCATCACCAGAACCGACGCAAGGCTGCAAAGGACCTCGAGATTTCAGAGCGGAGCCTCTATCGAAAGATAAAGAAATACGGACTTGATCAAGAAATGGACTAATATTATCAGTCTGCTTCGAAGTATTGGAATATATGAAACATCTATTCGACATATTAAAAAGACATTACATAATTTTGGGATTAGCCGTCGCTTGCGTAATCATTCCTACGGCTTGCACCATCAGTTATGGCTTCACATCCATTGGCGGCCTTGACTATTCGAAGGTGAAGTCTGTCAGCTTTGACAAGTTCCCGATCCGTTCTTCATACGTTTGGGCACCAATGGAAGCAATGTTCTACGATTCGATGCAGAAAGAATTTGCATCAAAAACTAAGCTCAAAGTGCTGAAACGCAATGGTGACCTTGCTCTTGCAGGCGAAATCGTCGAGTACTCCCAAACAAACAAGAGTGTTGCAGCAGATGGTTATTCTGCCCAAACACAATTAAAAATGACAGTCAACGTCCGTTTCACCAACAATTCAAAGCATGAAGAAGATTTTGAGCAACGCTTCTCGGCTACTACAGTCTACGATTCTTCGCAGTCGTTGGCATCAGTACAAGAAGAACTTGTTCAAGAAATGATTGACGATATCATAGACCAGATTTTTAATGCCACCGTTGCAAACTGGTAATGGCACTTAACTATTGGACATTTACCATTTAACTATTTACCATTTACCATAAATAGGAATGCTCATCGACAGAATTAGAAAATGATAGATATAAAAGAATTAATACAAGATACAACAAAACTCTCGGCCGAAACTCTGCCCGAGCTCAGAGAGATTGTGGAAAAGTACCCGTTCTACCAATCTGCAAGACTTCTCCTCGTAGCAAATCTATATCTGCTTCGTGATGCAGCCTTTGGCAAGGAACTTCGTAAGGCAAGTGTGATGGTCCCCGACCGTACAGCCCTTTTCAATCTCACCGAAGGCTGCAACTACAAGATTGAAGCCCAAAGCATAGCCTCTTCCATCATCGAGACAGAAAGCGACAGCAATCGTACTATCGACCTTATCGACTCTTTCTTAAACAATAGGCCTGAGGATGATAATGAGCAGTCGGCTGACAAGCCTTCGATTGCAGACCTCACTACCGACTATGCTTCGTTCCTCCTGACTAAGGACGATATAAAGAAAGATGAGAAGGAAGAGGATGATGCTCCAAAACTTCGTGGTGCCGATCTCATCGACAACTTTATCGAAGAGACTAAAGGCAAGCAACGATTTGAGATGCCGGAACTCGAAGACGACTACTTTGCAAATGAGGCTTCAAACGGTGAAAAAGATTTCACTTCACCAACACTTTCGGATGAAGATGAGGAAATTTATACCGAAAGTATGGTTAATATTTACATCAGACAGCAAAGATATGAGCAAGCTTTAGAAATATTACGCAAAATTTGTTTGAATAATCCAAAAAAAAGTAGTAACTTTGCCGCGCAAATAAAATTGCTCGAGATTATCATCGCAAAAAATAACAAATAAAACTTATAAAACAAATGTATCCATTTATCATCTCACTCATGCTTGTTGCATCAGTTCTCATGTGTATCATCGTTCTTATCCAGGAATCTAAGGGTGGCGGTCTCGCTTCAAACGTGTCGAGCGCTAACCAGATTATGGGTGTTCGTAAGACTACAGACTTCCTCGAGAAGGGAACATGGGTTCTCGCAGCAGCAATGGTTATTATCAGCGTTATTTCTGTTGCATTCGTTCCAAAGACAAATGTAGAAGAAACTCCAATCAACGTTTCTGCACCAGCTCCAACAACTGATGCTAACAACGTACCATCATTCCCTGCTAGCCAGCAGAAATAAGGAAAAAATCCATTACAAATAAAAATGGAGATACAAGGGTGTATCTCCATTTTATTTGCTTATTTGCACTTTTTAAGAAAATAAATGTGCAAAAACACTTTTTTATTTAAAAGAATATTCTTACCTTTGCACCATGATTAGTTTGTCAAGACATATTGAGCTTTTGCTACTTGAGCACAATTGCGTAATTGTGCCTGGACTTGGTGGCTTTATAGCAAACACTGCCAGTGCCGTCTACAATGATGGACCTGATGGTGACAGACTATTCATTCCACCTTACCGCACAATCGGTTTCAATCCAAAACTTCAGGTTAACGATGGCTTGCTTGTTCAATCCTATATGCAAGCTTACGATGCTTCTTACCCTGCTGCATACTTGCAGATGGAGAAGGAGGTAGAGCAACTTAACATGCAACTCAACCTCTTTGGCGAATACAATCTTCAAGGTATTGGCACTCTACATAAGTCTCTAGGGCAGAATATCATACTTAATTCTCCTGAAGCTGGTATCCTTACCCCATCACTTTATGGTACATATTCTTTTGGAATCAAAAGTCTTGCCGAAGTAGTTAAGGAACGTGACATTCAGAATGCAGCCAATCAGGCAAACATCATGCCTATCCAGACAGAAACAGATCTCCGTCTTGATAAAAAAGATAAGCCTGAGAACGACCCCCCTGTTGTACCTATCAAGCGTAAGGACAAGAAGAAAGGTGGAGGCAAGCGTGAAATATGGGCAGAACTTGGTATTGCTGCATCAGTTGCCGCAATCATTTTCCTCGTTTGGCTTATACCTAACACCATAACAATGAACGGAAATAAAGAGACTGTCATTGCTGGTGCTCCATATCCAAATGTAGAAATTACAAATAGAAATACCAAGGCTGATTCCAACAAGCCTGCAACAAATGCAGGAACCAAGACTACAGGATCAAAGACTGCAGAAACCAAGACTACAGGATCAAAGACTGCAGAATCCAAGACTACAGGATCAAAGACTGCAGAAAAAGCAGAAACAAAGACTGAAATAAAGGCAGAGGACAAAACAAAGGCAAGTTCCGAAGTCAAGCCTGTTCAAAAACCAGAAGTCGTAAAAAACTACACACTCGTACTTGCAAGCTATGTCACAGAGGCTAACTCCAATATCTTGATTGAAAGATTGGCTTCCCTCGGTTTTGGCGAGGCTAAATTCATCAAGAAGGGTAAGACTACACGTGTGATTTATTCTGCTTACGAAACAGAGCAGGATGCTTACGACGCACTCCGTTCCCTCCGCGAACAGAACGAGGCATTTAAGGATGCATGGACATTGAAGATGGATTAAACACATTCATCTTCATTTGTTTGTAAGCAACGGGATAGCAAAGAATTATTTTAAATGACATTTAACGATTCAAAATATATTTATGAAGAGAGTTCGTTGTCCTAAATGCGACAACTATATCGTTTTTGATGAGACAAAGTATGCCGATGGACAGTCATTGGTGTTCGTTTGTCAAAATTGCAAAAAGGAATTTGGTATTCGCATCGGGAAATCCAAACTTGCCGACAGGCATGAAGAACGGAAACTTGACGAGCAAGCAAACAAGGAAAATTTCGGTAGCATCATCGTGGTCGAAAATCCTTTTGCCTTTAAGCAAGTTATCCCTCTCGACTTCGGTGAGAATGAGTTCGGACGCTACATCAAGGATACTAACATCAACAAGCCTATCGAAACTCGCGACCCAAGTATTGACACGTTTCATTGTGCCATCACTGTAAAACGAAGCAAGAAAGGCAAGTTGCAATATATACTTCGTGACGCTCCAAGCGATACGGGTACTTTTTACATGAACGAAATATTAAGAGATCAGGATAGAATTAACCTTGAGGATGGTGCGATTATAACTATTGGAGCTACTACCCTCATTTTAAGAACAGCTGAAGAGAAAGACTAATTATGATAGCAGGAAACATATTTACACTCTCAAGCGCCGGCAAATATTTTGCCGCAAAATGCAAAGACCGTTATTTCATCATGGACAATCTCGATGAGAAGAGCATTCCAACCATTGAGCACCGCGATGAGATATATAACACAATGTACACATATATTACTGTTGTACTTCGTGGCACACTCCACATGCGTATAAACGGAATCAGTGTTGATATCAAGGCTGACGAAGCAATACATATCACCCCTTGTGTGAACGTTGAGATTCTTGAGTCACATTGTCTATACTTCTGCACGTTGACCATGAACCATGTCGTTACAGACATATACGACAGGAGTGGAATCGGTACGGATATCAAGATACGTTCTTTTACATTTTATCACTTTACACTTAACAAGACTTTAACTGAAGAGTTATTAAAGAACTACAAAATTCTCAAGCGTGAATACAGCCGCCCAGAGTATCCACTCAAAGAGGCAAGTATCCGTGCTTTGACATGTGCCCTCAAAATGAAGTTCTGGATGTCTAAACATGATTGGACAGAAGTGAAGCACTTTGATGAGAATAGTCGCCAGCAACGTTTCTTTGGTCGCTTCCTCGAGTTCCTGAGCATCTATTGCAAGCACGAACGTTCTGTCCAGTTCTATGCAGACAAACTTCGCATCACTCCTAAATATCTCTCTAACATCACTAATTCATACACAGGTCACTCTTCATCTGTTGTAATCGATCATTATGTCATCTTCAACATTCAACAGACACTATACGTTAACGAGTTTAACATCAAGAAGGTGAGCGAGTTGTATCACTTCCCAAGCCAAAGTTTCTTTGGTCGCTACTTCAAGCGCATTACAGGCATGTCGCCAAATACTTATGTTAAGATGCTCAATAAGGAATAATCAAGATGGAAAAAGCAAAAATGAACCAACAGACAGATATATTCGGCAACAGCCGTATAGTCCCAACAGCCGGTATCGCTAAGAGCATACTTTTATTCGACAACTTTAACGGTTATAATCCAATTGTTACACTCGGTCATATTCCGAATTGCAAACTTTGGCAAACTACCGTCTTCACTCTCCTTCAAGGCCATGTAACATTCAAAGTAAACGGCGACACGCTGAACCTACGTGCAGGACAATGCCTTACCACTCTTCCTGATTGCGTGTTCGAGTTCATAGAAGCATCTGAGAATGTTCGATTCATGTTGTACGTAATTTACCCAGAAACATTTATCAAGACATTTGAAGACCTACGAGTAAACTACGACATCACAAGGATATCTGGACGTTATGATGTGGTTACTTTCCCTGAAGCAGATTTGAAATACCAGTTCAACCTCTTCCTTGAGACAAAAGATGAAATTCTGAAGACAGAAGGCGAACTCAAATACAACTATATCAGATGCTTCCTTAACGTACTTTTAGCAAACAATACAAGACTCACAGAAGATAAGGCAACAGTTGTTGGAGACACATCATCACGTCAGTACGATGTCTACAAACGCTTCCTCATCGATCTCAACGAGCATGCAGACAAGGAACGTTCTGTAAATTACTACGCAAATCTCCAAGACATATCTGCAAAGTACCTGTCATTCGTTTGCATCCAGTATAGCAAGAAGAATGCATCATCTTGGATTGACGAATATGTTGCTACTAAGGCAAAGGCACTTATCTCAGTCCATCACATGAGTACCCAAGAACTCTGCGATGCCCTCAACTTCACATCTTCAAGCAGCTTCATCCGCTACTTCAAGCGTGTCACAGGCATGAGTCCAAAGGAATACGCACATTCTTTGAAGAAGTAATCCTACTTCTCACACAAACAAAACTGCTCAACAACCCACGCAATACCGTCGGCTTCGTTACTCTTCGTAATGTAGTCGGCGGCTTCTTTTACACAGTCCTGGGCATTTCCCATAGCCACACCAAGTCCCGCAAACTTGATCATTCCCAAATCATTATACGCATCCCCACAAGCAATCAGTTCTTCGCTCTTGAAACCATAATGATTGAGCACAATCTGCAAGCATTCACCCTTATCAATCCCTTTAGGAACCACTTCAAGATAATAAGGTTCGCTTCGATAAAAATCAATGCCACCCATCTCTGCACAATCCTTTACCCACCCACGCATATTTAATTCAAACGCCTCCAACTTTGTAGGCTCACCCACAATCATGCACTTGGGAGCATCGCCCCATTCGTTAACAGCACTTACAAAGTCATTCACCTTCCTAATGTCCATCCTGTTTCTGTAAGCAGATTTCTCTACATATTCATTAGGAGACTCCGTAAAAATCTCTTTCCCGCAATACGTCATAATTGTGAGCTCACTATCCTTTGCCCACTTGCTCAACAATGGCAAGACTTTATTGTTCAGCACCACCTGACTTAACACTTCTTTCGTTGTCCAATCCACAATCTCACCTCCATTGAAGGCAAGCACTGTACCACCAAATTTCTCCATCTGCAGTTCATCTGCAAGATAGCCCATTCCGTTTGTAGGACGTCCCGAAGCAAGCACCACTTTCATTCCTTGCTGCTGTGCCTTTATCAGAGCCTCACGAGTTCGAGGAGAAATTGTCTTGTCACTTCTTGTTAGCGTTCCGTCCAAGTCGAGTGCTATTATTCGATACTTTGCCATTGCTTTGTGCTATAAAAAATATTAATTCTCTGCAAAATAACGAAAAATATTCGCAACCACAACCATTATCTCCAAATTTTATCTTATTTTTGTAGTCAAATTTAACAAAGAGATATGAAAAGAACCATTATGAGCATCTTAACGATGCTAACAATGACTGTTGCATTTGCTCAGTCACAGTTCGATGGAACATATATCAACCGTGACTTGCAAATCCGCATGAAGCTCCATCTTGATGAAGCCAGCATCCCTGTGCCAGGACTCGAACTCGATTCGTGCTATGGTTATATCAACGGCAACATTAACAGTATGTGGGTAATCCTTAAGGTCAAGAAGCTCGAGGATAAGAAAGCCGTTGTCCGTGCTATGTGCGAGAAAGGTGACAACGCCCAAGATCTTGAACTTGCCATCGAAGACGACAAAATCATCATGAAGCAGATTGAAAGTGCATTCATCAAAGGCATCAAGGAACGCAAGTATGTCAAACTCCCAAAACAAATAGAATTAACCAAAGAATAATTGATGGATCTATCCTCATTCAATCCTCCCCAACGTGAAGCGGTCGAATATTGCGATGGTCCCTCACTCGTAATAGCAGGTGCGGGCTCCGGCAAGACACGAGTGCTCACCCATAAGATAGCATACCTTCTCGAACAAGGCTACGAACCTTGGTCTATCCTTGCACTCACCTTCACCAACAAGGCCGCAAACGAAATGAAACAGCGTATCGGCAAGATTGTTGGCGACGAACGTGCACGTTATCTCTGGATGGGCACCTTCCATTCTATCTTCCTTCGTATTCTGCGTACAGAACACGAAGCACTTGGTCTTTCCCCAAACTTCACCATTTACGACACAGCAGACTCAAAGTCCCTGATGAAAGCCATCATCAAGGAAATGCAGCTCGATGACAAGACATACAAACCAGCCACCATACTCTCTCGCATTTCAAATGCCAAGAACCAACTGGTCACAGCACAAGAATACGTGAACAACCCATCTAACCGCCAAGTTGATGCCCGTGCCAAGATACCAGCTGTAGGAGATCTGTATGTTCGTTATGCCAACCGTTGTCGTCAGGCTGATGCGATGGACTTTGACGATATCCTACTCTACACATATCTTCTTTTCGAGAAATGCCCCGACATACGCGAAAAGTATGCCACACGCTTTAAGTATGTCCTCGTAGATGAGTATCAAGACACCAACTTCGCCCAGCATCGCATTGTTTTCCAACTTACCGAGGCTAACCAGCACGTCTGTGTTGTAGGCGATGACGCTCAGAGCATCTACTCTTTCCGTGGAGCAAATATAGACAATATCCTTACGTTCAACAAGATATATCCAAATAGCAAGCTCTTCAAACTTGAACAGAATTATCGCTCCACCCAAACTATTGTGAATGCTGCAAACAGCCTTATCCACAAGAATCAGGGACAAATACAGAAGAACGTATTCTCCGAAAAGGAACAAGGCGAGAAGTTGATCGTCAACGAAGCATTCAGCGATGTAGAAGAGTCCGAAATCGTTTGTCGCGAAATCAAGAATATACGCAAACGTGAAAACTGCGAGTACTCCGACTTCGCCATCCTCTACCGCACTAATGCACAAAGCCGTGTGTTCGAGGAAAATCTTCGCAAACTCGGTCTCCCATACAAGATATACGGAGGTTTGTCGTTCTACCAAAGAAAGGAAATCAAGGACGTGATTGCCTATTTCCGTCTTGCTACCAATCCTAACGACGAGGAGGCACTTAAGCGTGTCATAAACTACCCTACCCGAGGTATCGGAGGTTCAACACTACAAAAGATTGTTGATGCAGCAAATGCAAACAACACCAGTCTTTGGAACGTTATCAACAATCCGATTGAGAACGGGCTAACAGTCACCAAGGGCACTGTGACCAAACTTATGTTGTTCCGCGACCTGATTCAGCAGTTCATCACTATGTCACAAGAGAAGAACGCAGAGGAATGTGGTCGTGAAATCATTCGTCTGTCGGGCATCATGAACGACATTTATGCGGATTCTTCTCCTGAAAACCTCTCTCGCCAAGAGAACCTTGAGGAACTCGTAAATGGTCTTGCAGACTTTGTGCAAGGTCGTATCGAAGAGGGCAACGAGGGTATTACCCTCAACGATTATCTCTCCGAAGTGTCGCTCATCTCTGATCTCGACACAGACAAGGGCGATGACGAGCATAAGATAACGCTCATGACCATCCACTCAGCCAAGGGACTCGAGTTCCCGACGGTCTTTGTGGTCGGCCTTGAAGAGAATCTCTTCCCAAGCCAACTCTCGGTAGGCAATCTGCGTGAGATGGAAGAAGAACGCCGTCTCTTCTATGTTGCAATCACCCGTGCCGAACGCCATTGCTACCTCTCATACGCAAAGAGTCGCTATCGCTACGGAAAGATGGAATTCGGCAATCCAAGCCGCTTCCTTTCCGACATCGATCAGCAGTTCTTGAGTCGTCAGTCAAGTGGACGCTCATCACAACGCCGCACCCAATATGATAATGTTGACTTGCCTTGGAAACGCCGTTCACTCTTTGATGATGAACCAGAATTCCAACGCAGTTCGTTCCGTTCCGAACAAACTCATTACGAACCAACCATCATACACCAGCCACGCACAGAGCGTTTCGTCCCACCATCACCAAATATCCGACGACTCACTCCTGTCAACCGAACTGCATCGGCACCCACTCCTACGGCATCTGCCCCCCAGCCTGCTGGCGAATTCTCTGCTGGCGACCGTGTAGCACACCAACGCTTCGGTCAAGGCACCATCCTCAAGCTTGAAGGATCAGCTGAGAGCCTAAAGGCAACCATCACCTTCGATAATGCAGGAACAAAACAACTTCTTCTCAAATTCGCAAAACTCGTAAAAATATAAATGAACCATATACCCAACCCTTGCTATGTTCTCGAAGAAGACAAGCTTCGTGCCAACCTCACCCTCATCAAGAGTGTTGCAGAGCGTGCCAACTGCGAAATAATCCTCGCATTCAAGGCTTATGCACTTTGGAAGTCCTTCCCTATCTTCCGAGAGTACATAAGCCATACTACGGCATCATCCCTTTTTGAGGCAAGACTTGCAAAAGAAGAGTTTGGCAGTCCTGCTCACACATATTCTCCTGCTTATACCGAAGAAGAGATTGAGGAGATTGTTGCGTGCTCAAGTCATTTGACATTCAATTCGCTCACCCAATACTCTCGTTTCCATGAGCATTGCAAAGATATCAGCATTGGTATTCGTGTCAATCCAGAATATTCCGAGATAGAGACCGACCTCTACAACCCATGTGCTCCAGGCTCTCGCTTCGGCATCCTTGCAAACGAGTTGCCAGGTACTCTACCTTCCGACATCGAAGGATTCCATATCCATTGCCATTGCGAATCAGGTTCGGACGTCTTTGCGCGTACATTAGTTCATATAGAAGAGAAATTCAGCAAGTGGTTTTCTCAAATCAAATGGATAAACTTTGGTGGTGGACATCTTATGACTCGCAAGGATTATGATATCGAATTGCTTATCAGCACCATAAACGCCTTCCATTCAAGATACCCACACCTCAAGGTAACACTCGAGCCCGGTTCAGCATTTGGTTGGCAGACAGGTCCTTTACATAGCAAGGTGGTGGATATCGTCGAGAACAAGGGCATCAAGACAGCTATCCTCAATGTCAGTTTCACTTGCCACATGCCTGATTGTCTCGAGATGCCTTATTGGCCAAAGGTTCGAGGGGCAGAAGCATTAGAGGGTACTTCTCCTCTTGACATAGAAAACAATGAGAACGTCTATCGTCTTGGTGGCAATAGTTGTCTTTCGGGCGATTGGATGGAATCATGGCAATTTGACCACCCTCTTGAGATAGGTGAGGAAATCATCTTCGAAGATATGTGTCATTACACTACCGTCAAGACTTGCATGTTCAATGGTATCGGACATCCATCTATAGGGATGTTGCATAATAATGGAGATTTCGAACTCTTCAGGAAATACACATACGAAGATTACAGAGACAGAATGGATTAACCCCTCACAAAAATACAATAAAGCCAGATGACATCAAATCACCTGGCTTTCTTTGTTTATCTCAGTATATACCTTTTCTTCCCTTATGGGGAGGTTGGGAGGGGATTTAAATCAATGGCATGCCTGCTTCAGCACATTCCTTGCGCATTGACTCTGGCCAGATACTTGCCTGAATCTCACCAATATGTGCCTTATGGAGAAGTACCATACAGAGACGACTCTGACCGATACCACCACCAATTGAGAGTGGAAGCTTATCGTTGAGAAGCTGCTGATGGAAATAGAGTTCCTTACGATCCTCCTTACCTGATATTTCGAGCTGACGAAGGAGAGACTCCTTATCCACACGGATACCCATTG
>DCIW01000132.1 GCA_002317225.1 Prevotellaceae bacterium UBA1716
ATGCCCTTGGTGAATGAACGGAGATAATCGAATTCTTCCTTGAGGAATGCAAGAGTCTTCTGCTTGTACTCATCTGTAGAGAAGAGTTCGGCAACATGCTTCTTGTACTTTGCCTCGAGTGCGTTGATTGTTTCCTGTGCGCCCTCTGGATTCTTCTTGTAGAGATAGTCGGAGATTTCAACAAGAGTGTTTGTTGTTCCTGACATAGCAGAGAGAACTACGATTTTCTGTTCACCATCTGTGATAAGATTTACGACATCCTTCATTCGCTGAGGAGTGCCTACGGAAGTACCGCCAAATTTGAGAACTTTCATTTTCTGTATATTTTACCTTATTATTATTGTTCTATTAAATAATGTATGTGTGTGCGTGTGTATATGTGCACGTTGGTTGTTTTTGTGAGTGTGGAGTTATGCCTTGCCGTCTTCTTTGAGTTCCATATTTTCGAGTCGGATAACTCGTCCAGGATGGGTGTCGAGAAGTTGGACATTGTGGGTAATCATCACAACGGTTGATCCTGCCTCGCTGATTTTCTGGAGTAGGGAAGTGATGAATGCACTTGTGTCGGGATCGAGGTTTCCTGTTGGCTCATCGGCAAGGATAAGTTTTGGACGATTGAGGATAGCGCGTGCAATGGCAATACGCTGCTGCTCACCTCCGGAAAGTTGGTTAGGCATATTCTTGCGGAAATCGTTCATTCCGACAAGAGTCAGTACGTCGGTGATACGCTGCTCGACATCGTTCTTCTTTTTCCAACCAGTTGCCTTGAGCACAAAACGGAGATTGTCTTCGACTGTGCGGTCGGTAAGGAGTTGGAAATCCTGGAATATCACTCCAAGTTTGCGACGAAGTTCGGGAAGATGCTTACGGCGAAGTTTAACCATGTTATATCCAAGCACTTCAGCCTTTTCGCCTTCAGCAAGAGGAAGTTCGCCATAGAACGTCTTAATGAGCGATGACTTACCTGTGCCGACTTTGCCCGTTACATAGACAAATTCGCCTTCATCGATATCAAGATTCACGTTCTTGAGCACGAGCTGTTCGCCTTGGTAGACGTTGATATTTTTATAGTTGATTAGTGACATCTAAACATTTACCATTTAAATATTTACCATTTACCATTTGCCTCCGGATGGGGGCGGGGAGATTGCCATTTAGCATTTGCCTCCGGATGGGTACCTATTAGTGCTTACACCAAGATGGATCGTGACGAACGGCAAGTTCGCTTGCGAGATCCTCAATCTTGAGACCCTTTGAAGTGAGGAGGACGATGAGGTGGTAGATCATGTCTGATGCTTCGTAAACGAGACGCTCGTTGTTCTCAGCAACAGCTTCGATTACTGCTTCGAGTGCTTCTTCGCCAACCTTCTGTGCCATACGATGGCAACCGTCCTTGAAGAGTGATGTAGTATATGAACCTTCTGGCATTTCCTCATGACGCTTCTCGATGAATCGCTGGAGTTCGGTGAGGAACATGATTGGGTTTTCGTTCTTTTCGTTCCAACAAGTGTCGGCACCTGTGTGGCAAACTGGGCCAACAGGATTAGCCTTGATGAGGAGGGTGTCTTTGTCGCAGTCGTTGAGGATTTCAACAACATTGAGGAAGTTACCGCTTGTTTCGCCCTTTGTCCAAAGAGTTTGGCGTGTGCGGCTATAGAATGTTACTTTGCCAGTCTCTACTGTCTTGTTGTATGCTTCTTCGTTCATGAACCCAAGCATAAGTACCTTGAGTGTCTTAGCATCCTGAATGATTGCTGGTACGAGACCATCCATCTTCTGAAAATCGATTTCCATTTGTTGAATTATTTATAATCTTACGTTTATACCTTCGTTAGTTAAATACTGTTTTAGTTCTGGGATTGGGATTTCGCCAAAGTGGAACACGCTTGCTGCGAGTGCGGCATCTGAATGTCCGTTGAGGAATGTATCGCGGAAATGTTCCTTGCTTCCTGCACCACCTGATGCTATGACAGGAATGGTGAGGCTATCGGCAAGACGACGGAGTGCCACATCGGCAAATCCTGCCTTAACTCCATCATGGTTCATACTTGTGAAGAGGACTTCGCCTGCACCACGATCGTTTACTTCTTTTGCCCAATCAAAAAGGTTGTATTCTGTTTCCACACGACCACCATTCACGAAACATTTCCATGTGCCATCAATCTCTGGGTGACCATTTGGATGGATTGTGTCATCAATACATTTAGCATCGATTGCAACGACACAAACCTGACTACCAAAATGGTTCGCTATCTCATCGATAAGATTTGGATTGCGGAGTGCGGCAGAGTTGATGCTCACCTTATCTGCTCCTGCATTGAGGAGGCGTTCCACATCCTTGAGTTCGTTAATGCCACCGCCTACTGTGAAAGGAATATTGATTTCCTCAGCAATGCGAGTGACAAGTTGAGTGAAAGTCTTACGACCTTCGTGGCTTGCCGTGATATCGAGATAGACAAGTTCGTCGGCACCTTGAATCGAGTAAGCCTTACCCAATTCCACAGGATCACCTGCCTGGCGAAGGTTTACAAAGTTTGTTCCCTTCACAGTCTGTCCGTCCTTGATATCAAGACAAGGTATGATTCTTTTAGCCAACATACTTCTTCAAGTCTTCCATTTTAATTTTACCTTCGTAGATTGCTTTGCCAAACACAACAGCTGGAATGCCTGCTGCTTCAAGAGCTTCAATATCCTCGATGCAACTTACTCCGCCTGATGCGATAAGATGAAGTTCGGGGAAGAGTTTCATAATGCTCTTGTAGAGTTCGATGGCAGGACCTTGGAGCATTCCGTCCTTGCTGATGTCTGTGCAAAGAACATTGTCAACACCTTTGGCGATATAGTTCTGGAGAAATGGAATAAGTTCATCGTTGCCTTCTTCCTTCCAACCGTTGATGCTGATAAGGCCATTCTTTACATCAGCTCCGAGGATGATTTTGTTGTCGCCATATTTCTTTAGCCAAGACTCGAAAAGGTCTGGACGCTTTACTGCAACGCTGCCGATAGTGACCATTGATGCTCCTGATGCAAAGGCGATGTCGAGGTCCTCGTCTGTCTTGATGCCTCCACCGAAGTCGATGACAAGACTTGTGTGGTCTGCAATCTTTTCGATGACCTTATAGTTGACGATATGCTGTGATTTTGCTCCGTCAAGGTCAACAGTGTGCAAACGGGTGATTCCATAGCTTTCGAACATCTTGGCAACTTCGACAGGATCTTCGTTATAAACCTTCTTTGTGCTGTAGTCGCCCTTAGTGAGTCGTACGCATTTGCCGTCGATAATATCTATGGCGGGGATGATTTCTATCATATAACCTTGTTAGGATTACCTTGTTAGGTGTTAAATGTTCTCAATAAAATTCTTCAGTATTCGTTCGCCAACGCTTCCGCTCTTTTCCGGATGGAACTGAGTTGCGTAGAAGTTGCCCTTGTGGAGCGAACTGCTATAAGGCTGAACGTAATCTGTGGTGGCAATTGTACTTTCGCAGAGAGGAACGTAATAGCTATGGACGAAATAAACGAATTCTGGTTTGTCAAATCCATTATACAAATCCGACTTGGTGTCGTAGATTGTGTTCCATCCCATCTGTGGAACTTTGTCCTCATGACATTGAGGCATGAAACGCTTCACGTCAACATCGAACACTCCAAGACAATCTGTGTCTTGCTCATCGCTATGACGGCAAAGGAGTTGCATACCGATGCAGATGCCAAGAACTGGCTGAGTGAGCGAAAGGATAACTTTGTCGAGTCCTCTTTCACGAAGGTACTGCATAGTTGTACTTGCCTCACCTTGTCCCGGAAAGATTACTTTGTCTGCAGAACGTAATTCTTCTGGGTCGTCGGTAAGAATTGGTTCAAAACCAAGTCGCTTGACGGCATTGATTACGGAGCGTATATTTCCTGCGTTGTATTTTACGATTGCTATTTTCATTAACAAACAATGAGTTTTTGTTTGATATCTTTTTACCGATGCTTTATTGGTCTATAAGACCATAGAGAGTGCAAAGGTAAGCATTTTCAAACAAAAACTCACAAAATTTATTAAAAACGTGTCGTTTTGCCCTACGAAAAATGAAAATTACATTATATAATAGGCAAAATGATTGTGGGAAGTTGCAATTAAGTAGCAAATTGCTTATTTATCACTACCGAAATAGAACCCAGGTTCAGGTGGTTGATTATATGCCACATTTTCGGTTGCGACACTCAATCTGTAAGGTATATCCTCCATGAAAGATGGGAAACGGTAATCGGTTGGAATGGTCGTTGTGTAAATGCGGAGTTCACGACTGTCTTGAGTGCGAACAATCACTTCTTCTCGCCAATCACCAAAGATATCAGCGGAAAGACAAGGATTCTGCTTTGTGCCATTGTTGAAAGCACATCCTACTGCCTTGAAGTCAATGAGTTTTTTACAATCTCCTGTTGTCCAATCGAACTTCTGAACAGATTCTCTGTCGAGCAGTTCGCGAAGAAGGTCGCCATCCCACCAAACTGCAGAATTTTGAGGAATCCACTTTGCTGTTTCGTGAAGCTTGCCTTTTACATCGAAATATCCTTTTTGACTTGCCGACCACATCTCAAGGCCATAGTTTGTAGGATCAATATCTGCTGCCATTCCTCGACCTACATCATCACCACTTGGAATTTGGAAAATGACTTTTCCTGTCTTTGCATCACGAAGTTCGCTTCCGTCTCGTTTGTTCTCATGAACATCCCAAATCTGAAGCGATTTATCATTAGGGAAGAAAGCATATTGGTGCATGGCATCACCATGACCGAAACCAGTGGAATAGAGTGGGGTTCCGTTATCATCCACACACATGGAACCATAGGTAATTTCATCCTTTCCGTCTCCATCCACATCTCCAACACGAAGGTTATGATTACCCTGACCGGAATAGCGATTTGTGCCTTGAGGACGTTCTCTGTCAAGCTTTTCCGAATCAAACAACCACCTTAGTTTCAAGTCTTTTCCGTTCCAATCCCATGCTGCAAGATACGACTGGGTATAGTATCCGCGACACATAATAACACTTGGATGAATGCCATCAAGATAGGCCACGCAAGCAAGATAACGCTCGCTTCGGTTGCCGTAAGTATCACCCCATTCGTCGGTCACTCCACGACCTGGGAGATAATCAACCGTCTTCAATGCTTCGCCCGTTACGCCACTGAACACCGTAAGATATTCAGGACCGGAAAGGATGCGACCAGTCACTCTTGAACGCTGTGCCTGACCTTTTCCCTCAATGGTCTTTTCCATATTGCCATCGAAGACGTAGTTGGCATCTTTATCACCAATTATATTGCCTTTTCCATCAACTGTTCCGTCTGCTGTCTTCATCACAATTTCTGCCTTGCCATTTCCGTCAAGATCATAGACCATAAACTGTGTGTAATGAGCACCGGCACGAATATTTCGACCAAGGTCAATTCTCCATAAGAATGGATCTTTGCCATTATCGAAAGAATTTGGAATCTTGTAGCAGTCGATAAGAACATTGCCTGTGAACCCTTCATGCGAATTGTCATGTGCATTGGAAGGTTCCCACTTCAGAATGATTTCATATTCACCATCTCCGTCAACATCTCCAACCGAAGCGTCATTGGCACTATAAGAGTATGGCCTGCCATCAGGAGTTGTGCCACCAGCAGGAACTCTCAAAGGGACAGAGAGATAACTGTTATTATTGGAGTGCGGAAGATTGAAATATGCAACATCCTTATCTTTCATTTCAATCCCATTTCTTACCGGACGCACTTCGTAAACCACATCCTTCTTTATTCTTTTAGTCTTGAAGAACGTAGCATTGCTTATAGGCTTCTTGTTCAGGAGTTTTCCGTTTTGGTAAACATTAAACGAGAAGTCTTTTTCTTCACCTTTTAGGAGACGCCATGAAATGATAGTCCAATTGCCATCGTTTAAGCAAACGAGTCCACGACCGAGATGTTCCCTTTGTATTTTGGAATAGTCATAGTTCGGTTGTGCATTTGCTGCTAATGCGATAAAAGCAAACAGGAGTGAAATGAGTAGTTTTTTCATAGGCAATAATTAGTTAGTGATATTGCAAGTGTTATTGTTTGGTTGTGAATTAGTTACTCCTATTTGATGTTATATTCAAAATAGCAGACCTGACTACCTGTATAGAAACTCCAAAGAGAAGGATGAAGTTTGAATTGACGGATAGGCAACTCTTCCGAACCATTTACATATCCGAGCTTGATAAGCGAATCGGCATGATTATTATAAATGGTCTTTTTGATTTCAGATAAAGTGACTTTTTTCAACTTTGCATCTAAAACACAGGCAGCCTTATAGTCGCAACTGCTGATTGCGTTACTTGCATAGCCAACTGTAATGGTGTCTTTAACATTAAATGTTGTGTAAAGTATTTCCATTTTCATCAACGCCTCACAGATATTATAATTCCATACGGAATCTTGTGGTTGAGAGTAAACGATACTGTCAACCTTTCCAATGTAATTAATATCCGCTGTGTTTGAATTGTCGTCATTCAAACACGATGTTACGATCATCGATGTGAAAACCAATGATGCGAACAATACAATAATCTTCTTCATTACTTTTACTTTAAATTGATTTAATATTATATATAATGTGTGTAGATGTTTCTAAAAATGAATTGAATAAAGAAAAACCTGATTAGTCAAAATTCAACTTTGAATTGACAAAAGTTGCACCTCGTCTAATCATATCAGAGAACTCGTCTTCTTGTTCTTTCTTCTCTGGTGTTCCATTCTTATATTCGAGAGGACTGATACCTGTAAGATTCTTAAACCACTTGCCAAAATAAGATTGGTTAGGGAAGTTGAGCAACTCGCTTATTTCTTTTACGGAAAGTGAAGACTGGCGAAGTCTGCTCTTTGCCTCTACCAACAATGCCGTAGCAATCCATTGACTTGGAGTTCTGCCCGATTTCTCTTTTACGATAGCAGAGAAATATCGGCTTGTAAGGAATTGTTGTTCTGAATAGAACGACACTTCGTGCTCTTGGCGGTAGTTTTTGTAGAGAGAAGAAATGAACTTCATAAGGACATCTTCCTTACGATTGGTCAATTTTGCCATTGAATCGGTGCGAGTGTAGCAAGATACAATGTTAAGCATCAAAGTGTTCGCAAGCATTTCAAGTTGCATACGACGAACTTCCTTTAATGACGATGTCAGTTCCTTATCTACATCTATTTTGCCACCAAGACGGTTCATAATATCTTCGATAAGTTCTGTGTAAAGCATCATATTTCTTTCTTGCACTTCGTCAAGTTCGATGTAAGGATTGTTTCGTATAAGAAACAGCCCGTTGAAGTCAGAAATCTTATATAGGAGAGGTTGGATTGCTTCAAGGTCACCACCAATAATGACGCCACGAAGATCTTCGGAACGGTGGTTAATTTTTAGTTCGCTGAAAGCAAAGTATGTCATCATGGAGTGGGGAGAGATATGATAATCGATCCCATCAAGAGTACAGTCTACCTCTCCTTCCAAACAAATGAAAACACCTGTTCGTGAAATTTTTGCCACTTCTTTCTCTGCATTGAGAAAGTTGGTGCAGCCATTGTTTATATGCTGGAGAAAGATACTTACGTTAGTCATATTTGATTAGAAATTTTTGATTTGAGTACAAATTAACTAAAAAAAAAGTATAATAACAACAACAATCAAAAGAATTTCAATAAAATTAACTACAATTAGGACAATTAATGGTAAATATGTTATTTTCGCAGTATTTTGAACGCAATAATGAAAATAATAAAAGGAGGCCGAAATGAGCCCCCTTCTATTTGTATATTTTGATGTATGATTAATTCCGATTCCTATTTGTCATGCTTGCCAAAATGAGTCACATGGTCGATTACTCGGTTGATGTGAACCTGGTAAACTGCACAAGTAGTGAGGAAATAAATTATCACTTGAAGCCAGAGAGCCTCATATTCTGGTTTGATGTCGTTGAGAGTGCCACCCATACTGCTAATGGTGAGGAATCCACGAACACCGAATGTGCTTGGGAATATCCACGAAACACCTTGCCAGAATGCAGGAATATTGTTCTTTGGCCATGATATACCTGTCATGAAAAGGAAGATGAGTGAAGTGAACACAACAATAAGCATCACATTTTCACGATAACGAATCATACACGAAATGGTCATTCCAAAGAAGATGCATGAAAGCAGATAAGGAACCATCAGTCCTATGAGTGCTTGTGCACTTGCCATAATCGTAAATCCAAACATTCGTGGAATCACAAGCAAAAGATATGCCGAAAGTATGCAATAAACCATAAAGTAACAGAGGCTCTTACCTCCTACAATACGGAATATGCCATTGTAATGGCGACTGATAGGAACGAGATATCCATATCTGTTTTCCTCGCGGGCAGTACCTGCTGCCAATCCAATACCGAGAAGGAGTGTCTGCTGAATGATAAGAATAAGTACGCCAGGTAGAATGGCATTTCCGTAACCACCCGTCGGATTGAATATTTGAACTTCGTCAAAGTCGAGTGGTTTGGTTGTTATTTCATCATCACGATCGGTGAAACCATTCGATTTCTCAATCTGTATATTGCTGTTCATTCTTGATGAAACACCTTGAACAGTCATATAGATTGCCTTATAATTCAGCATAAGACTCATATCGCAATATAATGCCACATGGGCTTGAGTGCCGCGATTGATATTCTTGGCAAAGTCACTTGGAAAGTTAATGATTCCATGAACTCGCTGACGACCAATCAGTTCGCGTGCCTCTTCAAGGTTTTTGCAATAGTATGCTATATCAACATCAGGCGATGCATTACACTTGCGGATAAATTCGCGACTTTCTGCCGAACGACTATTGTCCACAACAGCCACAGGAACTTCACGCACCACCTCATTGTTGTAAATCCATGAATAAAGCAAAGGATAGAGCAGAGGCACGAGGATGAAGAAGATGAGCACACCTTCATCTTTGACGGTCATCTTCATTTCTTTTCCCCAGATGAACGCCATATCCTTTATCGCCTCCGATATTCTATGCCAAATATTTCTGTATTTCATTTGTTTAATGTAGAAGTTATAGGGAATTAATCCCCAAATCAATCTAAAACCATAATCATCTGTCAACTATGGCATGTATTCGAACTCAAGCATTGACCTCTTGATATTTCTCATTACGAGCAGAGGCAAGATGGCAAATGCAAGAAGACAAACCCAATGTATCCATGCGTATTCAATTGGGAAGCCGTTGAAGATATTGATTTGGTAAATCATGTAATAGTGACGGAGTGGGAACAGCCACGAAAGTGCCTGGATAGGAGCATCCATTGCACTGACAGGGAAAGTTGCACCGGCAACGCTGAAGCTTACCATTGCCCAAAGTGAACATACACTCATCGACATACGTAGAGAAGGCATAAGTCCAAAGGCGAATGCTCCAAAACTCTGTGCCGAAACTACCGCCAACACGCCTAAGAGGATGATTGGCAATACGCCTCCCGGATGAGGGAATCCCATCACGTGATAGATGTAGAATTCGAATCCTAAGAATATAATAAGGAATATGAGTGTCTGAGGGAGCAGTTTGCCAAGCATAGCAATAAGCGGATGATTGTCTGCCATTCCCATCCATTCTTTCGCACGACCGAACTTCAATTCCGTACCTATAGAATAAGGAGTAATGAGGAAGATGAAGAGCATCAGGAGTCCCGGAACCATCGTTGTGCTGAGATACACATTATAGTTGGCCCAAGGGTTACTTATCATGTGCAAGTCGATAGTGATAGGTTGGAGGAATGCCACAATCTCCTTATCCGTCTTTCCAAGCATCGAGAGCTTTGTCTTGCCCACTGCTGCCGAACCGAGTGTGGATATAGTTTTGAGATCCTTGAATGTGGTCGAGCCGGCAAGCATTACGACTCCGTTGTAATAGAACGAAATCTTAGGTTGTTTTTGCGACATCAACCCTGCAGTAGTGCCTTTCGGTATTAAGAGGAAGGCATAGATCTCTCCTCTCTGAATCGCATTTCGCGCCTCATTTACGTTAGGGTAGTGGCCCACAACGTGTGAGGTTTGGAAACCGTCAAGCATACGGGTCAGGTGACGAGTGGTGCCTGTATTGTCCTGGTCTACAACACCTATCGGCAGTTCCACTGGTTGTCCATCATCCATCAGAGTCGTAAAAAATGATACGACAAAGATAGGGAAGGCAATCATGCAGAAGAAGTAGATGGGATTGCTGAACATCTGTCGGCACTCACGTCCTGCTATATGAATAATCTTTGAAAACATAATTATTTTGGAGAGTGAAAAGTGAATAGGGAAATATCACTCTTCAATAATGTAATTACTTCTTAATAATCAGGCTCATACCTGGACGAATACCTTCAACCTTCTGTGCAAGCTTTGCTTTAACCTCGAAAGTCTTAAGGTCATACTGTCCGTTTGTCTTTGTTGCCTTCCAAGTTGCGAACGAGCCCTCATCCTTAACGTGAGTAACCTTGAGTTCCACTTCCTTGTTCTTGAATGCTGGCATGAAAGCCTTGAACGAGTCACCTTCGTTAAGTCCGTCAAGCATATCTTCGCGAACATTGAATACTGCCCACATATCGTCCATCATGGCAATGTTCATGATTGGAGAACCAAGACCTACGAGTTCACCTACCTTAGGGTAGATTTCGCTTACTTCACCGTCAACTGTTGCAACCTGAACAGTTTCCTTGATGATTGAAGAAACGAGGTCAACAGCACCCTTTGCTGCCTCGACCTGCTTCTTAGCAGCATCCTTTTCTTGTGAACGAGCACCGTTCTTTGCCATTTCATACTGAGACTTAGCTGCTTCAACTTGTGCCTTAGTTGCTGTATAAGCGGCATTTGCTTCGTCACGCTTCTGTGCAGACACTACACCTTCGTTATAAAGATTGTTCACACGGTTAAAAGTCTTCTCAGCAATTTCAGCGGCTGCAATAGCTGCCTGATACATTTGGTAAGCACCCTTGATTACTTCCTGACGAGCACCAGCATCGGCCATGCTGCTAAGAGCTGCTGCTGCACCTTCAGTTGCTTCGGCAACCTTCTTCTGTGCGTCTGCTTCAGGGATTTCGAGGATGGCGAGAGTGTCGCCAACGTGAACCATCTGTCCTTCCTCTACACGGATTTCTTTGATACGTCCTGGGAGCTTGCATGCTACTCGGAACTCAGACACTTCCATCTCACCCTGAATGATTTCTTCCTTGTTGCCAAGTGTGAAGAAACCGATGAGACCTACGATTACGATTACTGCTACAAGTCCTACTACGGCAAGCAAAATGTTATTATGTTGTTTCTTTTCAACCTCAGTCATAATGATTGTGTTTTTATTATTAAAAATTTAATTTTTAAGTTATTAACGGGAATATTTTTTTGGGGAGTAGGGGCTCCCTTCTTTAGTAAAGAACGCCGAGAGACTTTCTCATATTTACTTCTGCAAGCTTGACACCAATTTCAGCATCAATCTTCTGCGACTTAGCCTGTTGCCAAGCAGTCTGTGCTGCCATGACTTCAGTCGACTGCATCACGCCTTCGCGGAAACCAACGTTAGCACAACGAAGATTTTCTTCTGCATTCGAAAGGTTCTTTGTTGCCATCGTAAGACGCTTGTTTGCTTCCTTCACCTTGTATCTGCTTTGAGATACCTGAAGGTTGATCTTCTCACTTGCGTCGTTGAGTTCTACTTGGGCAATCTGAGTTGCAGCCTTGCCTGCACGAACCTTATACATTCCTTCCATCCAGTTCCATACAGGGATGCGAACAGTAACACCAACGTTCCACATACCACCAAACTTCTTCTGGAAACCGTTAAGCACGTTAGGGTTTGAAATCATGTAACCTCCAGTGAGCAATACCTGTGGAAGATAAGCTGCACGAACGAGTTTTGTGCCTTGCTTGCTGAGGTCAACTGCATTCTGCAGAAGTCTAAGTTCGCTACGATTACCCTCAGGACTGAGACCATCGTATATTTCGTTGTTCTCAATCACCGAAAGACTTTCCTTGTTTTCGTCAGCGAGAATAATTTCGCTTTCCACAGGAAGCCCGCAGAGTTGGCAAAGGAGCATTTTTGCAAGCGAAAGTCCGTCTTCGACCATTGTGAGAGCCATGTCGGCTTCATTCACCTTTACGTCTACTTTCAAACCGTCGGCACGAGTGGCAAGACCTTCGTCAATCAACTTATGCACATCGGTATTGAGTGTCTGGATAAGGTCGCGGTAACTCTCTGCAAGTTCCTTCTTTTGCTTCAAAGAAACCACCAACCAATAAGTCTCATCTATCTGATAGAGAGTGCCTTGAACCTTGCCCTCATACTCGTTTGCAGCCATCTGCTCTGTGATATCAGCCATCTTGTTAGCGGCGATGATTGCACCACCCATATAAATAGGTTGTGTCACAACTGCCGAACCGGCAAACACGTTGTGTGTGTCTGTGCGGAAAGCATCCACAACGCCCTGTCCTGCCTCGTTAAGGCTCTGGGCTATTGACGAACCGAAGGTGTTGAGCAATCCGCCAAGATCCTTAGCAGTCTGATAACTGATAACGCCACCCTGAACGAGTTTTGTGAGAGTTTCTGAAGCACCCTGTCCTACAGCACCTACCGTGTTAGTGCCAAGGTTGCTCAAGGCTGATTTCTGGTCGTTATTCAGGATCGAAACCTCCTTACTGAAATATTCGTATCCTCCGAGGACAGTAAGCTTAGGGAGGTACTTAGTACGCATAGCCTTGCGGGCATTGAGTGCAGCCTCCTGCTTGAGCTTCGAAGCATTTAGTTGTTTGTTGTTGCGAAGAGCCATAGCACGGCAACTGTCCAACGACAATATCTGTTGGGCATTCATCGGCAAAACCGAGAGCGTGGCAATCGCAATAACACTTAATAATTTGTTCATATTATTCATAATTATATTAAAAATTTTTGCAAAATTAGTCATTTTTAGCGAATTTATCAAGTCTTTTTGTATTTTAAAATGTGTATATTTTCCTATTTCGGGTAAATAACCAAAAAAAATAACAAAAGAACCACTTAAATGAAATAAAAAGAGTACCTTTGCCCAATAAATCAAACTTAAAACTGAAGTCAACATGGATCGTGAATTGAATATGCAAGAGGTCTACCGTGCCTCTTATGTGCTGAAGCCAATTATTCGTGAAACTCCCCTTGTGCCAGCTCCACAGGTGCGTCAGGGGTGCGACATATATATCAAGCCTGAAAACCTACAAGTCACTGGTTCGTTCAAGGTGAGAGGTGCGAGCTATATGGTTTCCCAACTTTCGGATGATGAGAAGAAGCGAGGAGTCATAGCTTGTTCTGCAGGTAATCATGCTCAAGGAGTGGCTCTTTCCGCACAGAAATATGGAATCCCAAGTATAATTTGTCTTCCCGAAGGTGCTCCAATCAGCAAGGTCGAGGCCACTCGAAGTTATGGTGCTGACATCTGCCTCGTTCCAGGAGTGTATGACGATGCTTATAAGAAAGCACTCTCGCTTCGTGATGAAAAGGGCATGACTTTTGTGCATCCATTCGACAATCCTCTCGTTATTGCAGGGCAGGGAACTATCGGTATCGAAATCATCGACGAACTCCCAGATGTGGATGTGATAATCGTTCCTGTCGGTGGTGGTGGACTGATAAGCGGTATTGCTTATGTTGCCAAACAACTCAATCCAAACATAAAAGTATATGGTGTTCAGGCTGAGGGAGCTGCGAGCATGTTGACGAGTATTACTGAAGGTGAAATCAGACGTCTCAAATCGGTAAGCACAATCGCTGATGGTATCGCTGTGAAGGAACCAGGAAAACTCACTTACGACCTCGTCGGCAAGTATGTTGATGGTGTTGTCACAGTGTCCGATGATGAGGTTTGTGCTGCCATCCTTATGTTGCTCGAGAAGCATAAGATGATTGCCGAAGGTGCCGGTGCCGTGTCGCTTGCAGCGGCTATGTTCTGCAATTTGCCTATTCAGGGAAAGAAGACTGTCTGTGTTGTGAGCGGTGGTAATATTGATGTTACCATGCTCAACCGCATCATCACCCGTGGTCTTCAGAAGGATGGTCGTCTGTGTACTTTCTCGCTCGAAATTGACGACCGTCCAGGTCAGTTGGTTAAGATTAGCAAACTCATCGCGAGTCTTGGTGCCAATGTGGTTGGAGTTCTTCACGAACGTACCAATTCGTTCATCAAAGTCAACTCTTGCGTTCTCCGAATCAGCATGGAAACTCGCGACCAATACCATATCGACGAAATCCGTGCAGCCCTCATCGAAATGGGTATCCAGATATTGGGCGAGCAATAAGAGGCGGTGTATGCTGCAATTCAGCATGCATTTTCTCTTTGTTGGTTTTCTCTTTTTTTTAGTCAATCAGTCAATTTATATTTATAAATAAATAAATTGACTGATTGACTTATAGTTACTTATACCAAAGGAGATTTTGTGACGAAAACGAATCCTTTGTTTTCAGTGAGATTGCCCGAAGTCTTAAGTTGTTTGAGGATTGTGGCTACCGTTCCATAACTCTTTCCGAGCTTCGTCATGGCTTTTTCTACAAGTTCCTTGCGTGCCATCGAACCGCCATTTTCGCAGACAATGTCCATTATGGCATCGCGACGCTCCGTCACCACTTCAGTTTTCTTTGCCTCACGTTCAACAAGCTTTCGCTCCTGCATCTGGACATACGCTGTATCGCCCTCACAGATATTGCCATCGTCGTCGTAGCGCACGGACCACTTGTCCGGCTGCGCATGACGGTAGTCGGAACACTTCACGGTAATGATGTTCTCCTCCTTCTCGCACTCGAATACGTTCCACGACTTCTGTGCAAGGAGCGTGCCGAGGTGACCGCGCATCTCATGGTCGGACGCACTCTTGTTGGTATGGAGCACGGTGACGAGAGCGAGGTTATATTCGGAGGCGATGCGAAGTAGGTCGTTGACGAGCAACTTACTGCTGACCAGGTCGTTGAAGTCGTCGATGAGATCGACCACACCATCCACGATGACCATCTGCGGTCGGAAGGTCTTGATGGCATCGAGCATGAGTCGACGGCGGTCTTGGGAGTCAAAACGTCGCACGTTGAGCACCTTGAGATGTTCGTCGATGTAGTCCGGGTCGAGTTCGGTGATTTGGCCCACACGCTCCACGATGAGTTTGGAGTCGTAGTCGCTCTGCTCAGTGTCGAGCCAGAGGACGGTAGCACCGAAGAGTGCCGAACGGATGCGGAAGGCGATGCCCGCAAGTATGGCACTCACGATGACCATGAGGGCGGTGGTCTTGCCCTGCTTCTGCTTAGCCTTGATACAGCTGATGTTGGAGAGGGCGAGGATGTCGATGCCGCCGATTGTGGCAGATGCCAGGTCGCGGCTAACTGGAGTCTTGCTGCTGATGATGTTGGCGCGAACCATCTCATCGCGTTCGCTGCTAATTGCTTCTGACTCGGGTGGAAGCAGAACGGCCTCACGGATGATGGCGTCAGCAGCGTTGTTGTTGTTAATTAACTGTGTCATAATGCTTTTAGTTGAGTGAATCAAGGGGTCTGACCCCTTGATTCACTTGGGTTAGTGATTAGGAGAGGTGGGATTCGTGGTCGGTCCAGATGGAGTCGAAGCAGGCGAGGAGCTCGTTCTTGATTTCCTTCTTGCCAAAGGCTGAGAGGGCCTGTGGAGTGAGGTTGAAGACGATGGAGTAGACTTCGTTGCGGTTGTTGCGCTTTGCCTTGATGCCGGAAGGATGGCCGCCCTTGAGAGTGTCGATGTCCGACGGTGTTGGAGGTGGTGGGAACTCGATTGTGAGGAGGTTGTTCTTGGTGTTGAATGTCACTTTGCCGCTTGACTTTGGCACGTTGTCGGTGAACTTGTTCTGAGGATCGATGATGTGTGCATCGATGTTGTTGAGTGTACGTTCCATAATTGTTAATTCTTATTGTTAATTGGTTAATTGTTAATTATTTAATAGCTATTTCTAATTACAGTGCAAAGGTACGAAATTGCTGTGTCTTCACAAAACGCGTTGCACGAATCGGCAAAATTTTGCACAGAAAGCCGTTTTCTTGCACGAAATGTTTTTTTTGAAGGGCAATTAGAAAAAAACACTTAAGACTTTAATCAAAAACTCCCAATAGTTTCGAGCAAAACTATTAGGAGTTTAGGTAAAGAGATAAGGGGTCATTTTACGAAAATGGATTGCCGAGATGTTCGAAGATAAGTTCCACTTGCTTAGGCGAGAACTGGCGGCACAGGCGGGTGTAGCCTGCATTTTCGAGTTGTTGCATTAGGCGGGCATCAGCAGCGATGAAGTGCATGAGTTTGTTGCGTGCAGCATGCTGGTTGATGAAAGGGAAATAGGCGACAGCGAGGTCGGTCTTGGAAATAAAGCAATTTTTCATGATGGTGGATGTTAGATGTATATTGAATTGAGGTGAATGTTTATTTTTTATGCCTACGGCCTACCACGAATTACCATCAATTACCACGAATTTTTCATTAATTTTTATATAATTTCAGCAAGGTAAATAGGCTAACGTCTAACTATAAATTCGTGAATAATTCGTGGTAATTCGTGGTAATTCGTGTCGCCAGCGCAGCGATAAATATTATTTATTTACCCTACAAAGTTACGCAATTTTATTGACTTTTCCAAATATATCATGCTTGTATTGCACACTATTGCATACTACTGATTTACAATACATTTGGAAATAATAAAAGTGTTGCATTATCCATAAAAATGTCGTATCTTTGCATTGTCAAAAAAATAAATATTAACCATTTCCGGACAAACCCCAAACCAAACCGGATGGCCGCCCCATTTTGGGGACGGGGGGCCTTATATTATGATAAACTATTCACTCTCAATGATGGGCAATCCATCAGATCCTGCAGCAGCTAAGCGTGCTTATGCTCATGCTCAGGCAAAGGATGTTCTCGACATCAACTCATTCGCAGATCACATCGTAACTCACGGCTGCGTCTATTCCAAGGGCGACATCGTCGGCATCCTCACCATCGCCGTTTCATGCATCAAGGAAAACCTTCTTGCTGGTAATGCAATCGAGCTTGGGGAACTCGGTAAGTTCTACATCTCTCTCAAGAGCATTGGTGCCCGCACCTATGAGGATTTTACCGCACAGAACATCAAGCGTGTCTCTGCCAAGTGGACCCCTTCAAAGGAGCTTAAGAACCTTCGCAACCAAGCAGAGTTCGAGCGTGTGCTCACTAAGAAGGACGAGGCTGAGGCAAAGAAGAACACTTACGGCGCCTAAAGAAAGTGAATCAAGGGGTCTGACCCCTTGATTCACTACTTTGCACATAACATTTATGTTATATTGTTTGCTCATGTCAAAAAAAATCACTACCTTTGTACAAGAAATAAGTGAGGCTTATTTTTACGACAAAAAGACAATAATCGATTTGAATATAACTTAAAACTTAA
>DCIW01000106.1 GCA_002317225.1 Prevotellaceae bacterium UBA1716
ATGATATCAGGATTAGCACGAAGTTCGGAAATGATGCTTTTCATTCTTTCTTCGAACTGACCACGATACTTTGTACCAGCCACGATACTCGACATATCAAGACTGATAATCTTCTTGTTGAAAAGGATGCGTGACACCTTTCGTTCACAAATGCGAAGCGCAAGTCCTTCAACGATAGCGCTTTTGCCAACACCAGGGTCGCCAATAAGTACTGGGTTGTTCTTCTTGCGACGAGAGAGGATTTGTGCCAATCGCTCAATCTCTTTCTCACGACCAACAACAGGATCAAGCTTGCCTTCCTGTGCAGCTTTGGTCAAATCAAAACCGAACGAATCAATAGCGGGAGTGTCGGAATCCTTGCGCTTACGTTCAGTCTTCTGCTGAGTATTGGTTTCTCCCGAAGGCTTTCTGCCGGTAGGAGGACCGTCCATCTCATCCTCATCATCTTCGTCCACACTAAATGAGGAGCGTGTAGGGTGGGGAGCAGTCTTTGTGAAGGCAGAAAAGAGTTCGGAATATTCCACGTTGTTGTCCTGCAAAATCTTTGCTGGAAGATTGTCTTTTTGTTTCATAATTGCAAGCAATAGCTGTTCGGCACCACTCTCCTTTTGTTTGGTGAGTCGTGCTTCAAGAATGGCAAGTCGGAGTACACTCGACGACTTTTCGTTCAAAGCTATATCTGTAGAGAAGAGAGGTGAAGAGGAGTTGCGAACCTTGTCTTCAATCATCTTCTTGATTGATGAAAGGTCGAGCGAGAACTTATTGATTAGAACATCAACAGCTTGGCTTTCACCATCACGAATCAATCCAAGCATCAAATGCTCAGGACCGATATAGTCGTTGTTTAGCCTTAAAGCCTCTTCCTTACTGTATGTAAGAATCTCTGTTAGTTTCTGTGAATAATAATTGTTCATTAATTGTAATTGTTGTTATTCACTAATTGTGCAAACTTCATGCCAAAGCATGTTCGGAGTTTTCTATTATCCCTTTTGAGAAATGGGGACTATCTATTTTAGCCATCCATTCAAACGGTCAACAATCTCCTTCTTCATGTCGTCAGGCATATTGTTGATACGTGCCTTGTGGCTTCCGCGAGGCTGAACATAGACACGCATATTCTCCTTTGCAGAGCAGTCGAGCCATGTGCACACACCACTTGCGCTCCAAGGGTCGATTTCGCCATAGATGAAGATATGCTTTGGGTCGTTGTTTTCGAGAAACTTGACCGTGCGGTTGTAGAGCGTAGGGTCGAACTCTACCCAACGGAGACTGTCGGGAAGCATCAACTCCTTGAGATAGCCCTTGGTGCTCTTAACCGACATCCACTTCTTGAATGGAGTGATGTCGTAACCATAGTAACCAAGTTCGTGACATGCCTGGAAATCGAATGGCATAAAGCGGTTAGGATCAGCAAAATAATCTGGTCCTGCTACATCCATAAGGTTCTTGAACCAAACCGAGTCGGGTGCTGAATATGAAGGAATCTCACTTACAGGAGTGCCCCATTGCCACATGGCAAATGAGTATTCGAGTACTGCATAATCATAAATGTCCGATTCGCTAATATGGTACTTAAGGCCTTTCTCCTTATTATATTTCTCGAACATAGGCAAGCATCGTGGTTTGCGCTTCAAGAATTCTTGTTGAGCCTTGAGCATAGCCTTGCGTTCTGCCTTTGTTCCCACCTTATTAAATAAGAATGGTTCGTGACGACCATCCTCGACAGCACTATTCAGAGGTGCCACATAGCTCACGCTCACGTCCACATCATTAGGATAGACAGAACGATAGAACATGGTGGTCTGACCGCCCTTTGAAATTCCTGTGCTTATCCACTTGCCCACGAAGAGTCCGTTGAAAAGTGTGCGGACATGGTGGTAGTCGCGTAGGGAGTTGTCCACAGTCATGAAATGCCAGTCGGTAGGTTGTGGAACAGAATTGCCAAAATAACGGTATTCGCACAAGATGACATTTGCGTCGAAGAGTTCGCAAAGTTCTTCTGTATAACCTTTGTTGAGTCCATAACTGCCCCAATATCCTTCAGTTACGAGAACTGTAGGACGGTCATAACCCTTGAAACCCACGACAATCTGCTGGTTGAAAGTGCCTTTAGCATCTGTGTCACCATCAACATTCTGCTTGATGAACATCACATATTTTTCAGAGAACTTGTCTGTCTCAAGTCTTTTCACGCTACTGATTCCTGGCAATCTGCTAATCTGTTTCATGAGTGCTGTAGAATCAGTTTGTGCTGACAGCATGGTAGCCATCAGCACAAAAAGTATCATGGAAATAATTCTTTTCTTCATAATATTATGTAGTTTTCCCAAGTTTATCTCAGTATCTACAAAGCCCTTCCTTTGGGGAAGGGTTGGGTTAGGCTCCTTAGTATGCTCTTGCAATCAAAACCCTGCACTTGCTTGGCTTACCACTTACCATATCAACGCCCTCAGTTTGTTCAAACATGAATGGCACGCAACGGATTGTAGCCTGAGTGTCTTCCTTAATCTTAGCCTCAGTCTCTTCTGTACCATCCCAGTGGCAAAGGAAGAAACCGCCATCCTTAACGCGCTCCTTGAACTCTTCGTAATTATCACATTCATAAATGTGTGAATCACGGAAGTCCTTTGCTTTCTTAAGGATGTTAGCCTGGATTTCGTCGAGGAGATTCTTGATGTATGCCTCGATGCCTTCGATGCTTACGCTTTCTTTCTCAAGAGTATCACGACGCATAACTTCAACAATACCTTGCTCAAGGTCGCGAGCACCAAGAACGAGACGTACTGGCACACCACGAAGTTCGTAATCTGCAAACTTGAATCCTGGACGCTTGTTGTCAGCATTATCATACTTAACACTAATTCCCATAGCCTTCAAGTTATTTACGATGGCATCTGCCTTTTCGTCGAGCATCTGCATCTGGTCGCCCTTACCGATAGGGATGATAACAACCTGAATTGGAGCGAGCTTTGGAGGAAGTACAAGACCATTATCATCTGAGTGAGTCATGATGAGAGCACCCATAAGACGAGTAGAAACACCCCAAGAAGTTGCCCATGCATATTCTGGCTTGTTCTCCTTATTGAGGAACTGCACATCAAATGCCTTACCGAAGTTCTGACCGAGGAAGTGAGATGTACCCGACTGGAGAGCCTTACCATCTTGCATCATAGCCTCGATTGTATATGTGTCGAGAGCACCGGCAAAACGCTCTGTCTCACTCTTCACACCCTGGATAACAGGTACTGCCATATATTCTTCAGCAAACTTAGCATAGATATTGATCATCTGCTTTGTGCGCTCTTCTGCCTCTTCGCGAGTTGCGTGAGCAGTATGACCTTCCTGCCAAAGGAACTCGGAAGTACGGAGGAAAAGACGAGTACGCATTTCCCAACGCATTACGTTACACCATTGGTTGCAAAGGATAGGGAGGTCACGATATGAGTTTATCCAGTTCTTGTATGTGTTCCAAATGATAGTTTCCGAAGTTGGACGGATGATAAGTTCTTCCTCGAGTTTTGCTGAAGGGTCTACAACAACACCGTCATGAGTTTCGTTAGTCTTAAGGCGATAGTGGGTAACTACGGCACATTCCTTTGCGAAACCTTCAACATGTTCTGCTTCCTTCGAGAGGAAAGACTTAGGAATGAGGAGTGGGAAATAAGCGTTCTGTACACCAGTCTCCTTGAACATATCGTCAAGTTGGCGCTGCATCTTTTCCCAAATTGCGTATCCGTATGGCTTGATAACCATACAGCCGCGAACATCAGCCTGCTCTGCGAGGTCGGCCTTCACAACGAGCTCGTTATACCACTTTGAGTAGTCTTCTGAGCGCTTAGTCAAATTTTTAAGTTCTTTTGCCATTTATATGTTTAGTTTTAATGTTTTCTATGCTTGAGGTCATGTCTTGAACCTTATAATTCGTGCAAATTTACGATTTATTTTCCAAAAAATCATTTGTTAGCGAAAAAAAATGCTCCTTATTGATATAATGTTATAGAAATTTATCTATCTTTGCAACGGAAATGATAAGTTGTGAGCAGATTAAACTTATTTTGTTTTCACTTGTCAAACCAAACAGAACAATTATTCTATACATTTATAACTTTAATTAAAAACAAAATTATGAAGAATTCAAAGTTTGTTGCTCTTCTTATGAGCGCTCTTGTACTCCTTACTGGATGTAACATGTCAAATATGGCAAAGGGTGGACTTATCGGCGGTGGCGGTGGTGCTGCTGTTGGTGCTGGTGTTGGTTATCTTATTGGCAAGTCTGGTAAGTCAACTGCTATCGGTGCTGCTGTTGGTGCTGCTGTTGGTACAACTGCTGGTCTCCTTATCGGTAAGAAGATGGATAAGGCTAAGGCTGCTGCCGCTGCTGCTGCTGCAAATGCAGAAGTAACTACTGTAACTGATGCTAACGGTCTTGAGGCTGTAAAGGTTACATTCGACAATGGTATCCTCTTCGCTACAGGTAAGTATGCTCTCCAGGCTGCTGCACAGAACGAACTCAAGAACTTTGCTGCAAAAGTTCTCAATGTTTACACAGACTGTGACGTTGCTATCCAGGGTTATGCATCTTCTGATGGTTCAGACGCTACTAACCTCACTCTCTCACAGAACCGTGCAAACTCTGTTAAGTCTTACCTCACAGGTACTTGTGGTGTTAGAGCAAGCCAGATCAAGGAAGCTACAGGTTATGGTGAAACTAACCTCATCCTCAACGCTGATGGTTCAGAAAACCGTGCTGCTTCACGTCGTGTAGAAGTTTATCTCTACGCTTCAGAAGCTATGATCAACGCTGCTAATGCTGGTACACTTCAGTAATTAGATATTAAACAATTTTTATTTGGCGGGTATTGTTTTTATAGCAATACTCGCTTTTTTATGTCCATTAGCAATAAATCTGCGGCTTATAATGATTTTACCATGTTATAATCTTTTTTAATTCGAATAAAAATCATAATTTTGCACAGAATTTAGAAAGAAAAAAGTTATGACAAAGATATTCTCTTTTATCAAGAAAACCATCATGTGGGTATTGATAGCCTTCTTTGGTTCATCAATTCTTGCTGTGTTTGCTTATAAATACATTCCCATACCTTGTTCGCCACTTATGTTCATCCGCTGTTTTCAGCAAGTGAAGGCAGGAGAGAAACTTAAGATGAAACATGACTGGGTGCCACTTGATTCTATTTCTCCAGACCTGCCATTAGCAGTTTGGTCAAGCGAAGACCAGAACTTCTTGAACCATAACGGCTTCGATTTTACGGCCATTGAGCAGGCACTCAGGGAAAAAGAGGAAAGGGGACGCAAACGTGGAGCATCAACCATCTCCCAACAGACAGCAAAGAATGTGTTCCTTTGGCCTACCGCCTCCTCGGGTAAATCCGCATGGTTCCGCAAGGGGCTTGAAGCATATTTTACCATTCTTATCGAATTCTTTTGGGACAAACAGAGGATAATGGAGGTGTATCTCAACACTATCGAGATGGGTGATGGAATATATGGAGCAGAAGCGGTTGCAGAGGAGCATTTTGGAGTTTCTGCGATCAATCTCACACGCAATCAATGTGCCTTGATTGCCATCTCGCTTCCTAACCCAAGATTGATGAAGTCAAACAATCCTTCACGATATATGTACCGTCGTCAGTCATGGTGCTTGAAGCAGATGCGATGGTTAGGACATTTTCCTACACGCGAAGAAGAGGCTGCAAAGAATGAGGCTGAAAAGGAATGAAATCTACAATAATAAAATAAATAGGTGTTCACAAACTTGCGAGCACCTATCTTTTTTATCCTATTCCTATCAGTTCGATTTCAAAAATTAATGTTGAATTGCCTGGGATGTCTCCCGCATTTCGAGGTCCATATCCCATTTCCGAAGGTATATATACAACCCACTTGTCGCCTATATGCATATTCACAAGTGCTATCTGGAAACCGCTAATCAAATCATTCACGCGGAATGCCTCTGGACATTTTCTAGAATACGAATCATCAAAAACCTTTCCCGAGATGAGTGAACCCTTATAATGGCAAGTCACGATGCTGCGTGGTTTCACTTCTCCACGACCATCACCTGATTCGATAACCTTGTAAAGCACTCCGCCACGAAGTTCGTTTACGCCTTTTTCTTTTTTCAAGTCAGCCAAGAATTTCTCGTTCTGCTGCTTGTACATTTCCTTTTTATTCATAAGTAGATATTCGTTTTGCAAAGAAACACATTTTCGTAGTAACTTACAAAAAACTCCCTAATGATTTGAGTATAACACTAGGGAGATTTAGTCAAAACTATTAAATGTTTTGCGTAATTTGCTTTACTTATTTGTTCTGCTCAGCAAAACGCTTTGCCTGTTCAGCAATAAGTTCTTTGTCATCAAAATAGTCGATACGCATGGCATGGCGAACTTCGTTAAGTGTCTGAGCACCAACACGACGAGCCTCTTCCGTACCACGCTTCAAGATTTCGTAAACGCCTGGGATATCCTTTTCGTATTCCTTACGACGTTGGCGAATTGGCTCGAGGCGGTCGTTGAGTACGTTTAGGAGGAACTTCTTGCATGTTCCATCACCAAGACCACCACGCTGGTAGTGCTCCTTCATTTCATCGAGATTCTTGTAGTCAGGAAGGAACTTCTCGAAGTCGCTATCTTGGCAGAATGCATCAAGATAAACGAATACAGTATTCTGATAGTGAACTTCGTTGCCTTCTGCATCTGTGTAAGTTCCCTGAAGATGACCAGGATCCTCAATGTTAAGGTGGAGTGGGTCGGTAAACATGGAGTTAACCTTCTTCTTGAGTTCTTTTGGAGTATCAGAAAGATAGATACAGTTGCCAAGTGATTTAGACATTTTTGCCTTGCCATCAGTACCTGGGAGACGAAGACAAGCAGCATTATCTGGGAGAAGGATGCTTGGTTCAACGAGTGTCTCGCCATAGATATGGTTGAAGCGACGGACGATTTCGTTAGTCTGCTCAAGCATAGGCTTTTGGTCTTCACCTACAGGAACGGTTGTTGCCTTGAAGAGAGTGATATCAGCTGCCTGAGAGATAGGGTAGCAGAAGAAACCTGTTGGAGTACCGCCTTCGAACTTACGCATTTCGAGTTCAGTCTTTACAGTTGGATTACGCTGAAGACGCTGAACAGATACGAGGTTCATATAGTAGAATGAGAGTTCGGTAAGTTCAGGAACTGCACTCTGAATGAAGAGGTTGCACTTCTCTGGATCGAGACCTGCAGAGAGGTAGTCGAGAGCAACTTCAATCACATTCTGGCGAATCTTCTCTGGGTTATCAGCATTATCAGTAAGTGCTTGAGCATCAGCAATCATAATGAATATCTTGTCAAACTCGCCCGAGTTCTGAAGTTCGACACGACGGCGAAGCGAACCGACATAGTGTCCAATGTGGAGTTTGCCGGTAGGACGGTCGCCTGTAAGAATAATCTTTTCCATTTTCTTTATCTAATTTCGTTATTTCATGCAAAGGTACGCAAAAAAATGGAATAATTGACACTTTGTAGATTAAAATCGTTATATTTGCAGAATAAATGAATGCTGATTGGTTTTGTTTATAATAAAATGCAACAAAATGTTTATTAATTTTTGTTGCTTAAAATGAACCTGAAGGTTCTATAAAATCGCTCAATGCGAAAAATTTCAAAATAAGTAAAATACTTGAAATAATAATAGTAATATGGAATTCTCAAAGATAAAATTGCCAGAGGAATTGCATAATCAATTAAAAGATTATGTGTATCCAATTATTGGTATTATGCAATATGTACATAATGATTTAGGACCTGGTCTTCCTGAATATGTATATCAAGAGGCATTAAAAATTAAGTTTCAGAATAAAGGAATCGATACTATAAAAGAATATCAACATCATCCAACATTCGATGGAATAGAATTGAATTCATCTGTCAAAATGGATTTATTGCTTTCTATGTCCAGAGGTAATGTCATTATTGAATGCAAAAGTATCAAAGAACTTACAGAGCGAGAACGTTATCAATTATCTGGATATCTGCGTAGTACAGAATTTCCAATAGGAATTCTTGTCAATTTTGGGACATGGCCCAAAGCACAAATCGAAAGATATTACTACAAAAAAGGCATAATAACTCCCTTCTAACCACCTTCTACCCATATAATCCCCTCTCCCTCATTTCCTTATTTTCTATATTTTGTTATTTTTCGCATTGAGCGATTTTAACAAATGACTTTGTCATTATTTTTAGCGAACAAAAAACAAAGTTTTCGCATTTTATTATCCATAAAAACCTATGATACGATTTTTTTTTACATCATTACTCCTAACATCTCTATATATTAATAATGTATTTGCTCAATCCCACCTTCTTGATGAAGGCATTTCATGGGAACTTGCCCAATATCGTAAGGAAAGGATGAGCAATTTGCAGTATTCGCTTGAGTTTTCTATTCCAGAAGATAAGAGTGAGGCGATAGAGGGAAAGATGAGTGTGTCTTTTGATTTGAAATATCCGGCAGAAGTGATATTCGACTTTAATGAGAGTGCGGATAAGTTACATAGTGTATCGTATCGCAAAAATCCTAACGGCAAAGGAAAGGAGAAGGCTGTAGATTGGTTATTCATGAATGGTCATATCGTTGTGCCAAGAAAATATACTCATGCTGGTAAGAATCAGATATGTATTAGTTTTACTGCTGGCAATCAAGGTCTTAATCGTCGTGATGGATATGTATATACTCTCTTCGTTCCTGATAGAGCACATACGGTGTTCCCTTGTTTGGACCAACCTAACATGAAGGCAAAGTTCAACTTAAAACTTGAAATACCAAGTTCGTGGAGCGTTGCACAAAATGGAAATGAGGAGACGATTACCAATAACAATAAGCACAAGAAGGGTACTCCAACAAATAAGGAAGGATACAAGACACAAAGTTTCTACCTTGACACACCGATCCCAACTTATCTCTTCGCTTTTGCTGCAGGCGAATTCCAATACAAGAAATATGAGGAAGATGGTTATAACATTGGTGCCTACTATCGCGAAACTGATTCTGCTCGTATCGCCCAATTACCTGAAATCATGCATCAAGTGGTCTTCTCAATGAAATGGCAAGAGGATTTCACTGGTGTGAAATATCCTTTCCCAAAGTATGACCTTGTTATACTTCCCGGTTTTCAGTTTGGTGGAATGGAACATGTAGGAGCAACTTTCTATAATGACAATACGCTCTTCCTTCCAAACAATCCAACTCCTGATGAGCAACTCAAACGTACAGAACTTATCTCGCATGAGACAAGTCACATGTGGTTTGGAGATGCAGTCACCATGAATTGGTTTGATGATGTGTGGACAAAGGAAGTCTTCGCTAATTACTTTGCTGCAGAAATCACAGAACCATTATTCCCAAATCTTGACCACGAACTCAATTGGTTGCGAACTTATCAAGGTGCAGCAATTAGTCAAGACCGTACTGAAGGTCGCACAAGTATTCGCCAACCTCTTGATAATATGCGATATGCGGGCCTTATCTACAATAACATTATTTATAATAAAGCACCAGTTATGATGCGAAAGATGGTGAAGTTGATGGGTAAGGAAGCATTCCAACGAGGCATACAAAAGTATGTGCAGAACTACAAATATGATAATGCCACTTGGCCTGACCTTATCGAAATTCTTGATGCTGAAACCGATGCTGACCTGAAGTCTTTCAGCAAAGAATGGGTGGATACAGCTAATTGGCCTTCTCGCAAAGCAAAGGACTATACTGAAGCTTACGATATTGATTATTATGGATATACAGAGTTGACCGAAGAGCAGATAGATGCCTTAATGAACAATTTCCCAAAGGGTGGGGCGAAGAAGATGGCTGCTATGATGACCCTTTACGAGAATTATCTCAATAAGACTATCGAGGCTCGTGCATTTGTTGATATAATGCTGGATATAGCAAACGCAGATGATCCTCTATCTTGTTCTTCTGCCATTAGTTATATGGGTGAACCTTTGCGAGAATTGCAAATAAAAAGTAACGCCGAGGAGATTGAAACAATAGAAAAGAAAATATACGAATTAAGCAAATCACACTCGCTCACTTCTGTTAAAACTCAAGCATTGAGACTGATTATTTCAAGAGCAGTAAGTCCTTCAATCGTAAACGAATTGTATGAAATATGGAAGAAGAACGATTCTCCTCTCCTTTCAATCAATGACTATATGACTCTCTCATACGAACTTGCGATAAGAATGCCAGCGAAAGCAAATGAAATCCTTGCAAAACAGCGAACTCGTATCACTAATCCTGATCGTCTTTCTCAGTTCGACTTCGTATCGCGAGCAGTCAATCCGATTGAAACTGAGCGCGATAACTTGTTCAACTCATTGAAGCAAGCAGAAAATCGTCGTATCGAACCTTGGACACTCTCTGTTCTTTATTATCTCAATCATCCTTTACGAGACAAAGAGAGCGTGAAGTATATACGACCAGCCCTCGAACTTCTCCCTGAGATTCAACGTACTGGCGATATCTTCTTCCCTGGCAATTGGAGCAGTAATCTTCTTAGTGGGCATCGTACAAAAGAAGCATACAATGAAGTGGAAAACTTCCTTTCTGCACATCCCGAAATGCTACAGCTCCTTAAAAACAAAGTGCTCCAAGCACACTACCACCTACAACGCTCCAACTCTCCAGTATCTGTAAAGTGAAAATTTAATTTTCACAAATATGAACACACCAAAAAGACCTTCAGCCCCCTAACCAGGAACCGAAGGTCTTTCTTTATCTACTATTCCAATATCTTACTTAAAGAGCTGTGGAGCAAGTTCACGAAGTGAACGTCGCCATGTCAAGAACTCATGAGCTGTACCTTCCGAAACGAATGAACCAGCATTGTAACCAGCAGCCTTGAGGTCAGCAGCAGCCTTGTTCACGCCATCAGGATTCTCCTTCGAACCACAAGTCATGAACATAAGCTTAGGAGCCTTCTTGCCTTCGAGGTCCTTTGGTGAGTAAGTACCACCTGAGAAGAGTCCCCAGTAGTCGAATGTGTCAGGACGAGAAAGTGTGATGTTGCGAGTTTCCATACCACCCATTGAAAGACCAGCCATAGCACGGCTTTCCTTCTTAGCAACAGTGCGGAAGTTCTTGTCTACGTATGGGATGAGTTCGTCGCAAAGTACAGTCTCAAAGTCCTTAGCAGAGAATGAACCGATAGTACCGAACTTAGCATCATTTGTCATACCGTAAGTCATAACGATGATGAATGGCTTGCACTTGCCTTCTGCAATCATATTGTCCATGATAGCACCTACACAACCCTGAATTGGCCAAGTAGTCTCGTTCTCACCCCAACCGTGCTGGAGATAAAGAACAGGATACTTCTTGCTACCCTTAGTATATTCGGCAGGAGTATAAACGTAGGCAACACGTTCTGTGTTAGTTGATGGAGAGTGGAAGAGAATTTCCTGCATCTGTCCGTGAGGAACATTCTTTACCTGATAGAAGTCCTGATCAGCTGCTGGGATTTCGATACCGCTTTCCCAACGGCAAGAACCGAAGTAGTTTGCTGTACCTGGGTCATTAACTACACCACCGTCGATAGTGAGGTGATAGTAATGGAAACCTGGATCCATAGGACCATCAGTTGTACCAACCCATACACCATCCTTATCTTTGCGGAGAACTGTACCACCACGACCACCGAGACCGAGGCTAACTACTACAGACTTAGCATCTGGAGCCTCTACGCGGAAACGAGCATAACCCTCAGAGTTGACCATTGGGTACTGCTTACCTGGTTGGTTGAGTGGGTTTGGCTTGAAGTCTTCCTTTGGAGTAACATTATCAAGTGATGCGTCAAAGTCACGAACTGCATAGTAAGCATTCTTAGTCTTGAGGTCGCCATCGATGAGGAGAGGGTAGTTAGATGTACCAACCCATGAGTCCTTATCTGAGAGGTTCCAGAATGTAACTACTTCAACCACATCCTTATGCTTACGGAGAGTCTTGAAGAGCTGAACATACTGGTCTGTGTGCATAGCCTTCACATGATCCTTGATAGCAACACCCTGACGAGAGAACTGAAGTTGACCACCCATTTCTTCGTTAGCACGGATATCAAGTTCTGTGAAGTGGATATGCTTAACGAGTTCTGAGTACTTCACGATAGCATCTTCCACATCTTGCATAGATGGTCCGTAGATGTTGTAGTGACCTTGCATACCGATACCTGTGATAGGCACACCAGCTTCCTGCATCTTCTTTACCATATTATAAATACGGTCACGCTTTGCAGGAGTTGCAGCGTTATAGTCATTATAGAAGAGGATTGCGTTAGGGTCAGCCTCATGAGCATATTCGAATGCCTTAGCGATGAACTCATCACCACAAAGCTTGTAGAGGCGAGATTCGCGGTAATCGCTTGGCTTCTGACCGCCTCGCATACCCCAACGAGGCATACCACCATTACCGTCTGCCATAGCTTCATTAACTACATCCCAGCAATATACGATATCCTTATAACGATTTACGACTGTATGGATATGTTCGCGAAGACGCTTGTAGAATACTTCCTTAGTCACTTCCTTGCCCTTCTTATCTGTGAACATCCATTCGCAGAACTGAGAGTGCCATACGAGACAGTGTCCACGCATCTTGATGTTGTTCTTGCGACAGAAGTTAGCGATTTCGTCAGCCTGTTCCCACTTCCAAACATCTTCCTTTGGATGGAGTTCGCCCGACTTCATGCAGTTCTCACAAGTGATGCTGTTGAAGTTGTTGAGAATAAGTTGTTGTGATTTCTCGTCGAGATTGCGGTTGTTGATAGCAACACCCACCTTAAAGTAATTTTTGTAAGTGTCCTTCAGACCGTATGAGTCATCGTGACGTGGAGCTCCGAACTGTGCAAATGCCGATACCGACATGAGGCCAAGAGCTGCAATAGCAAATAGTTTTTTCATATTAGGTAAATTAAATAAATAATTATTAGTTAATTATCTTGTTTGTCAGCTATGTACAACGTTTATCGATGCAAAGTTAGTGCAAAAAAGTATGAACCACTTTGCAATATGTTACATTTTTATTCAAATAGGTAAATAACAAATAACTATTACTTTTCAATCACCTCAATCAACTCCTCCAAAGTATTTACCGAGTCACACAAATCCTCGAACGGCTTATTAACTACACCTTTGCTTTTCAACGATTCAAAGAGGTCGAAAAGCTCATTCCAAAAACCATCAATATTCCAAAAGACCACACGCTTATTATGAATGCCGATAGTGTTGCTTGCCATAACAGTAAACACCTCATCGAGCGTTCCAAGGCTTCCAGGCATAGCGATGATGATGTCCGAATGCTCAATAAGCAGTTGCTTGCGGTCGTTGAGGTCTTGGCATTGGATTTTAGTGTCGATATAGTTGCTCACACGATTCCTGTCGATCAAGATTTGAGGCACCACACCAACAACGTGCCCACCATTTTCATGAACAGCCTTTGCTGTTGCTTCCATCAGTCCGCAGTTAGCACCACCGTAAACAAGAGTCTTGCCCTCTTTCCCAATCCATTCACCAAGGCGACCAGCCTCAATGTAAAACGGATAATCCATATTATCCGAAGATGCACAGAATATTCCAATGTTATTCATATATTTATACAATTTTATTAGACAAAATGATACAGTCTAATCCCCCATCTTCTTACCGTCACAATACCGATATCATTGGGCATCGACCTGTATCTCTTTGCAAATATAAGTAATATCCATTAATCGAACAAAGAAAAACAGAAAATTCTACCGAAATATGTTATTGTCTATTACAAAACAGTCAATCTTTCGACGCCACACTTATTACATAAAAAAACTTCCATCTTCCATATTTTTAACTTAATGTATTGTGTACTATGGTGTTATTTTATGGAGGTTTATTCCAAACATCCATAAACTTCCATATTATTGGTGATTATAGCATATTATTTCATATATTTCCTGGCAAATAACTTGTAAATAACAATAATCATCCGTACTTTTGAACTACAATTATCACATTTTCTTGCTTTGTTTGTTCATTTTAACAAGTCAAAAGGACATCAAAAGGCCTATTAAAGCCAAATAAAGTACATTAAACGCCCCTTAATAGTATGATTTATGCCACACTTCAAATCGTTTCCACTATTCCTACGTTTGGAAACTGCCGTTTCCTACTTAGGAAACGCTCGTTTCCACCAATGGAAACGCAATACGAATCTGCTTGAATGGAAGTTTATGGATGTTTGACATATAACCTCCATAAGGTAACAAACACTAAATCAATTAAATAAATCAAAAATATGGAAGATGCAAGTTTTTAAACAAAAAATTATTATAGATAAATACCTACATAATAACGTGAGTTCAAGATAATAACATTTTCTTATCTCGAACTCACGTCAACTATCGTTTTTTGAATATCAACCAAGGGATGATGCTTTCATCCTTGTGCTTTTCTTCTTTGCGAGTGACATCACCTATGGTATGATGTTGACCATCGGAGTCACGATAGAAGGAATAATCGTTTCCGCCTGTGATGTAGATTGCATCAATGAAACCGTACTCGCGGATTGCATCGGCGAATGCCCACATCGCTTCCGCGTTTCGGCTTTCGATATAATACAATTTGTCGCCCATTCGTCCTAATGCTCTACGCTCAACTTTTCCATGCAGATAGAATCGTGATGGGAGAACGCCATTAGAAACAAGGATGAACTGGCGGAAGAAAGAACCACCCTGTTCCACACAATAATCCAATACTTTCTCATTGCGTGAGATACCAATCACAATATTGTCGTTTGCCATGGCACAATAGCCCAAGCGGGATTGGTCAGACTCTATCTGCTTGCCGTTCATCACAAGACTTCCGATGTAATGATTGACTGATTTGTCGTATGATGTAAAATCTGAACAACGGCTATAGAGATACACTTCGGTGTCGGTAGTGTCAGGTTCGATGAAAGAAATCTCAGCCTTGAGTCCACGCAGTTCATAGAAGTTGAGGGCCACACCAAGGATAGAATCGGTAGTCATGACAACTTCCGGTTTTACATGAGTAGCTGGGGTCTTCAGTTTCTCGATATTTTCTTCAGAAGTAACCGAAACAGGCACTCCTATATTGACATACCTTCTATAATACCAGTATCCTCCGACTGCAAGCAGACAAGCCAATAGAGAGATAATTGCAGCTACTGCAATCCATGGCCATCTACGACGAGGAGTCGGAGTTGGGGCAGTATTGTCGTTATCGTCGTCCTCGATGATAATAGTTGGAGTCTCACCTTCGCCTTGACCAGGGATAAACTCTGGTTTCTCATCAATGATGATGACAGGTTTCTCGTTAAATTCGCCTTCTGTATATTTCATGATTTGTCTCCTTCCTGCTCCATCAGAGCTTTTAGTTCCTTCAATGCCTCTTTCGAAGCCTTGAGTTTGAATTCACCCTCCAGTCTGTTTCCTGACAGCACCAGTTCCTGGGATGGAAGATTGATTATGTAAATGTAGTTCTTATTCACGATAAGACTTTTGCCCACACGCACAAAGGTGTTATTCTTCAACTTCTGAAACACATCGTCGAAGAAGTGAAGTTTGAATGTCATCTTGTGCGGCTTACCGTGGTACAGATACAAATCGGAATAGTTGCCGTCCGCCTGAACGAAAACTATATCTTCCGTCTGAACCCTTACGAGTTCGGTGGTTGTCGATATTTTGAGCCACTCCATATTATATTATTAATGTGGTTGATTAATTGTGGTGCAAAGATACAATAATATTGTCGTAAAGTCCAAATATTTTTTTAATGATGTACAAAAGACCTTGATTTTTGTATGAAATACCATTTGGTATAAATATAAATAAAATAAAGAGGTCTTCGTAATGACCTTTGTATCTCAGGTCAACACGAGGTCTTCTTTAGTTTGTTTTGAAGTTGTATAGTTATCCTACAAATACACTATTTGAATTGCCAATAGTCGAATTGGAGCGAAGGGGTGAGCTTGAAGTAGATGTCGTGAGTGCCTTTGATGACACATTTTGATTTCATCTCTTTCCAATCAGATGATTGAGAGGATAGGGTAATGACGGGTGGGTTGTCGAGAGCATCGATATGAATGCTGAGAGTCCCATGACCTTTGAGCATGGCAGTCAGATACTTCGATTTCTTATTGAAGGCAACACCACGAACACAGATGACACCTTGATTAGCTTCTCCGTTTTTGATGAATGGAGTCTTTGAAATGACAATCATATCACCGGGTGTTTGATTCTGCTCGAAATCAATGCCTTCAGTTGCTGCTGCAGTTTCTGCTTGTTGACGAATGAAAGGGTTGAGCGACTTAATCTGCTGAACACCCTGATTTGTTGCCTTACACATAGAGATATGAACATTTTCCTCATCCACCTCAATTTCGTTGACACACATGCAACGGAAACCACCTTGAATATTACGCGAATCGGCAAGCATCAGGTTATGGTAGAAAAGATACCATTTGCCTTGGTATTTGTGCAAATGTGTATGATTATTAGCGTGTTGCCAACCCGTTCCTTCACATTCTCCCGGATTATACATGTAGTTGTTTCCGTAAGTCCATGAAGTAGAATCGAGTGGGGAGGTGGTTGTCATATAGCCCATGCAGCAACGAGGTGGAATTTCGTCTGAGAGTTTCCAGTCTGCATGATCTTCCCAATCAAGATTGTATGTGTAAACATATTTCCCTCCTATCATGTTCAGTTCGTTAGCTTCGAAATGATGTTGGGCTTGAGGATTGATGAACGGACTGTCGAACGAGAGCATATCCTTTCCGAGACGTGCAATACGACTACGTCCTGCACCGAAAGCAAGCCATCCGACTCCATCGTTGTCAATCATCACTCCAGGATCGAAAGGTACGTTGCAATCGCCAAGACCCGGAGTCTTTGCATCGACAAGACTACGATCAAGAGGCGATGTCCATGGTCCAACAGGTGAGGTAGCAGTAAGTACACCTGTTCCATAACCTGAGTTGGAGAAATAAAGATAGAAATGAGTCTTGCCATCATCTTCCACACGAGAAGTGATGCTTGGTGCCCACGAATTGATAATCCATGGTGCAAGTTGCCCTACCGGAATCAGTCCGTGGAATGTCCAGTTGACCATATCGTCGGTTGACATCATGGCAAGGGTCTTGATTTTCTCATAACTATTCTTCTCAGCATTCAAGTATTGCTCATGATCGTTAGTTCCATACACATAGAGTCGTCCGTTATACTCAACAGCTGTAGGGTCGGCAGTGAAAGTGTGGTCGAGAATTGGATTGTTAAAATTATGTTCCATCTTTCCGTTTGTTTGTGCTGAGCAATGAATGCCCAGCACAAACGCAGAAAGTAAAAGGGTTAGTTTCGTCATTTTGAATAGTTTGTATTTTCGTTTTTTTTCGAATTATCGAATTTTTCGAATTAAATTTACGTGCTCGTTGCCAATAAATTGTCAAATCGTAAATAGCCATTACTTGCCAAGATATTTCTTGCCTCCCTTTATGTATATGCCCTTATAGTTCTTAGGGTTAACCCTTGTTCCCTGAAGTGAATATGCTTCTGATGCTTTGGCAGATGGAGTAGTCACATCGCTGATGGCATCTTCGAAATCACTACTTACATAATAAAGATGGAGATTTGTGAAGCAGTTCCAGAAACCATTAACTGTACAATCGAATTCGATGCGGAGAGTATGGTCTGAGACACTTGCCTCGACTACATTCTTGTAAAGTCCAAGGTTGAAGAACTTCACGGCTGTGTCCTCATTGTTAGGAACGAAATAAGCACCTGCATCATAACCTTCCTTGATATCAGTAGGACCACATGAGAACACATTGCAGGCAGGTACACTTTCGTCGTTGAGACAGATAAGTGTTGTCACATCGTAAGTTGGATCTGTACCATCTCCTGCCTCCCATTGAGACTGAGCCATCGACCAATCCCAAGAGTGCCACTGGAAGCCTTGAACTTCAAGACGATAAGTACCATTAGGAATATTTGCTATAGTCTGCTCGGCTGACCAGTCTGACCACCATTTGTTGAGAAGTTTCTTTGAAGTGTCGAAACCTGTACCGTTTTCGTTCTTCTTATTCTCCCAACCATTTGACTTGGTAAAGTCTGCGTTTACAACAAGATATGTAATATCTTGACCTGGTTCGATAATAGAATTACTTGCCTCGTCGATAAGAGTAGTGAGTTTATCGATGATTTCAGTAATCTGTTCGTTGTCGTAAGCATATTCGCCTGCTTTGTCTGAAAGTTCATTTTCCAAGATATAGTCGGAAAGGGCACCCATGCTTTCAGATTCGCCCTTACTGATTGTAGTCTCGGCTTGATACAAGAGTGAAGAAAGAGTCTTGTATGCCTCGATATTCTTCATTGCCTCTTCGTAGTCGGCAAGGAATGTAGTATATAGTGCCTCAAGTTCTGCTTCAGCATTGTCGCCAAGTAGTTTTTCACCCTTTTCGATGTCTGTCTTCAGCGTATTGATATATTTCTCGTTCAATTGGGCTGCATCAACGATAGCATTTGACTTTGCGATAAGATTCTTCACGCGTGAAGCGGCTGTTGCTTCGCCCATATATTCGAGACGGAAGTCGTAGATAAGACATTGACCAACATTTGTAGCCTCGAACATGATGCCCACTTCTGCCTCACCGGTGCGGCATTCGAACTCCACTTCACTAAGACCACGCCACCATCCGGTATCAAGGAGAGGTTCACGATAGAGTTTGTCGCCTACCTTTGCATAAATATAGGCACCCTCGATAGGATCGCCATCATTTCCCGTGTGACGAATCCAAATGCCATAGTTGCCAAGGCGATACTTACCGTTGCGAAGATTGGTAAGTGTCTGATAAACCTTGTTGTCACCAAAAGCACCACCAGACCATGATGCAATATATTTGCCATCAGAATAGAAACTGCCTACATCATCACCTGAACCCATTCCGCAGAATGTAGAAGGAACCATTGTCCAACCTGGTACGTCGTGTCCATCAGCCACAAAATTCTCATCGAGTGCAGGATTCTGAACGTAGATGCTTGTCACATCAACAGGAGCATCCTCAGTTGCATTGTCAATACGGTAATTGGCAAGAACAGACTGCACACTCTTGATAGCATTGTCGATGTCGGCTTTTGTCGATGACTCATTATTATATATAGAGAGGAGTTCTGAGACATCATATCCATAACCCTGGAGTTCGGTCATGACAGCATCGAGCGAATATAGCGAAGAGAATAGATCTATGTCTTCTTCACCGATAGCATACCAATAGATATCGCCATCTTCAGCTTTCACGAGTGGTGAAATAGATGCAGAAGCACTTGAGAGTCCCATCCAGCAATCAGGATAATCAGCCCAAGAATGGTCTGGGTCGTTCTTTGATGGACGGATGAGATATGTACCATTAGTCTGCTTTTCAAGATACCATTCGATATTGGCATCTGTATCAGAACCATCACTACATACAAAATCGATATTGGCATATAGATAACCATCATCGCTTGTGGCGAGTTTGAAATCTCCCGAAGCAATCTGAATGGCAGAAAGGGCGGTTCCCTGCGAACCAAGACTGACAATAATGTTGTTGTGTGTAAGGAAAAGATTCTTTGCGGCATTGTACAAATAGAATGTATCTCCATTCTTGACCGTGTAATCCTTAGGAACTTGTTTGTTCCATGTAGCAGCAGATGCAGTCATGATTGCCATGGCCAAAACTGCAAGACTAAGTAATAGTTTCTTCATTTTGTAAATAAGTTTTGATTGTTAATGTATTTATTTGCCGCAAAGGTACACCTTATTACAAAATGAAGAAGGAAGATATGTTTCTGATATGGGAAGATATGTTTCGAACATAAAAAAAGGACTGGTTATCAGTCCTTTTTCAATGATTTTAGATATTCGGTAGGTGTTACGCCATATTCAGCTTTGAAGTTGGTGCTGAAACTCTTAAGCGAGTTGAAACCGACGGTATAAGCAATTTCCGTAATCTGAAGCTGTGATTTCTCCAGCAGAGCCTTGCCTCGCTTTATGCGGATGGTACGGATAAATTCTGCAGGACCTTGTCCCGTGATAGCCATGAGTTTCTTGTAAAGATTCGAACGTGACATGCCCACTTCCTGACCAAGTGATTCGACTGTGAACTCCGAGTCTGACATGTGCTGCTCCACAATCTTGATGGCATTCTGAATAAACTGTTCATCGAGAGGAGTGATAGTGATTTCACTTGGACTGATATCCATCTTCTCCTTAAACTGGCGATGACTTGCCTGCGACCATTCCATAAATTTACCGATTCGGAGTGTCAGCACATCCATATTGAACGGTTTCATGACATAGTCGTCAGCACCAAGCTGAAGTCCTTCGAGTTGGTTTTCTTCCGTTGCGCGTGCTGTGAGCAGAATGATAGGAATATGCGATAGGTTGATATCTGACTTCATACGTCTGCATAGTTCCAGACCATCCATAACTGGCATCATGACATCGCTGACAACCAACGAGATAAGTTGTTCTCGAAGTACTGTCAGTGCTTCTTCACCATTCCTTGCAGTTACGATATGATACTTACCTTTCAGACTGTCACTTATATACGAAAGCATGTCCTCGTTGTCGTCAACAATAAGAACCGAAACCTTCGCCTCTTCTTCCGTAGCAGGCATTGCATTTTCGCTTTGTCGTTTATCTGATACTACCGGCAGACTGATGGAGAATATGCTGCCCTTTGGCGAATTGTCGCGAACAGAGAGTTTACCGCCATGCATACCGATATATTCATTGGCGATATGCAGACCAATTCCGCTGCCGGTCTGCGATTCTTCATTCTTCTTCGACTGATAGAAACGTGTGAAGATATTCTTCTTGTCTTCATCCGAAATGCCAACACCTGTATCGGCAATTTCAATTGTAGCATTCTCGTTGTTGCAACTGAACGACAATGTTATTTCACCATTTTTTTGCGTGAACTTAAACGCATTCGACAAGAGATTGTAAATCACCTTTTCCATCTTTCTCTTGTCATAACTCATTAGGAACGAGTTTTTAGCGGAAACGAACTCGAGGTTTATACCTTTCTCAATAGCATAGTCGTGGAAGGATTGACAAATGCTCTGTAGTTGAGCCACAATATCCGAAGTGTCTGATTGCAAGGTTTCCACTCCTACATCCAGACGACGGAAATCGAGTAGGGAAGTAATCTGCGTATATAGCTGGCGGGCATTCTTCTGCATATTCTTCAGCATAGGCAGAGCATCGTTTGATGTTTCACCGTTTTCCAACCGTTTTATTATGGTGTCCAAAGGTGAGATAATCAGAGTGAGAGGAGTACGCAGATCATGACTGATATTAGTGAAGAACTTCAGTTTCATCTCCGTGAGTTGAGCCTGTTTCTTTCGTTCCATATCCTCCTTCTCCTTCGTAAGTCTTTGATTCTGACGGTTATGATAATAGAGAAATACGAGATATGCAGCAACCAGAACCAGTATCAAATATAATATCTTCATCCACCAACTGAGATAGAATGGTGGCAGAACCTCAATGTCGAGCGAGCATTCGTCGCTCCATTCATTGTCCGAACCGCACGACTTGATAAGCAGCGTGTATTTTCCGTATGAAAGTCCCACAAGCGATATACGGTTTTCCTCGGTATATGCCCAATCGTTCATCACACCATTCAGTTTGTAAGCATAACGTATATGGTGTGTATTGTTCAGATAACCAGTGAAATACTTGATTACGATGTTGGTATTGTCATACTTTAAGATTATCTTTCCATTACTGAAGTCGATTTGTTCGTTGCCTGCAGTCACATCCGTTATCAATGGTTTGAAACTCAGTGCTTCGACTGATGAGAAAGTCTCAGGATTGACAACCGTTATACCGCCGACTCCTCCAAAACTGATAATGCCCTGCGATGATATGGCACACGAATTGGCATTGAAATATGTAGTCTGCAGTCCTTCGTGAGCGGTGTAGTTGCGTATGTTCCAGTTGAGTTTGCTGCCATCTCTTGCGATGGAGAGGCATGTCAGACCTTTCGAAGTGCTGACCCAGTAGTTTCCCTGGCGGTCGGAGATGATACTGCGTACCGAAGCAACCGAGTGTTCCAGTTCGTCGCTGACATAATATATTGAGTCGGTTCGCAGATCGTATATCGACATTCCGTTCAGATGACCAAGCAGGAGGATATCATTCTGGTTATCGCAGAACTCGCTGATAATCATCTTCGAAAGGAACTCCTTTCCTTCTTTGTTGCCTATCTGCCAAGTCTTCTTCTTCGTCTTTGGGTCTATTGCCCACAGACCGTAGAACGAACCTAAATAGATGTCTTTCTTTCCTTTTGACAGGGCATAGCCGTATATCAGTTCACCGTTGTCACGCTTCACAAAATAGCTCTTCTCTTTTTTCTTGTCGAATCGGCTGAGGGCATCAGTAGCCGACGAATACCAGATGTTTCCAAGCCCGTCGTCCACAATATACCACACATTGTCCGAGAGAAGATTCCCGTTTGCCACCGAATAATATCTGAAGTCCGTAGGCGACATCATGTGATACAGACCTTTATTGTAGCAGCCTACCCAAACACCGCCATCTTTATCTGGGATAATCGACGAAATGGTGTATTTCGGAATGGCAGCTTTGGTGTACGTACCGTCTGGACGTTCCATATACAATCCATCACCATCAGTACCTATCCACAGGTTGCCGTCATGGTCGTAAGCCAAGGTACTGACATCACCATACACCTCGCCATGCTTCCTGAATAGTCGCTGATTGGTCGTTGTGTATGATATGCCGGTTTTGTAATGTCCTAACCATATCGTGCCTTGATTGTCTTTTCTTATGCACGTTACGTTATTCGACGAAATGGAGTTCGCATCACTTTCGCGGGCAATATTGCGGATAGTCTCTGTCTGCTTGTTATATACGAAAATGCCGTCATGGTCGGTGGCAATCCAAATATTACCATCACCATCGTCCAGCATATCACGGATGGCATTGTTTTCCGATGCATGCTCAGAGCTGTTCAGGCTGACATATTTGCGTACCACCTTGTTTCCCACGCAATATTTGCATAGCATATCGTTGATGATGGAATATATCCATACCGTACCGTCGTTGTCGATGAACGTAGCTAGGGTGTTGTTGCCTACAGTCTTGCTTATCTCAATGTCAAGAGGCTGTATTCTGCCTGTGCTCGAAGAGAAATACCACAGTTTGTTTGAAAAGGATATGTAAAGTCCGTCAGTCGTGGCTTTCGTACCTTTCGAATAATAGTGAGCAATATTTATGCTTGGCACATTCCAACTCTTCACCTTTGCAGTCTCACTGTTGTAAAACTGCAGTTTGTGGTCTTCAATCACCCAGATGCCGTTACATGCTATCTTCACCTTGTATTCATTCGAAAGGGTGAATCCCAACGACTTCAGATACTCCTCTGCATTATCCGAAAAGGTATGATTATGAATATTATACAGTGCATATATGCTCGAATTCTCCAACCAGATATGTCCGTCCTTATCCTCCTCCATATAACTGATGTTATTCAGTTCGAAAGAGTTCCCTGTCTTATACATCGAACATATCTCGTACCCATCATACCTGTTGAGTCCCGATTCCGTACCTACCCACAGAAAGCCCCTGCTGTCAATCAACATCGACATCACCGAATTATTCGACAGACCATCCCCCGTATTTAGGTATCGGAACAAAAACGAATCATCTGCTCTCGCCATCAGCGAAAGCAGACCCATGAATGATATGATGAGAATTCTTTGCATTGATAGAAATCCTTTTGTTACATATACATGTTGATTACTACTTGCTCGACGCAAGTCTAAACTGAAAAAAATTACCAATAATGCGCAATAATTTGATCCAAAAATTGTATTTTTTCTATCAAGAATTATTATTAGCTAAATTATTGCGTATTATGGTAATTATTTTCAGTTCAGCAACCGTACAGGTTGCATATTTGCAGTCAACATATATAATTACTTTATTTATTTATCCTTTTGACCCCATTCACAATCACAATGCCACGATAATCCTTTCCGACTCTGCAGCCTTGTAAATTATAAATAGGTGAATCATTATTGTCGTTATTGACCTTCTCGATGCCAGAAGCAAAAGTCCATTTTCCAGTCGCTACACCTTCGTTGATACCGTCCATCGCATATTGGCAGTCTATCTTCAGACTCCTACGATTGATGATACCCTTGCCATTGTTTGTATCCCAAACCATTGGAATACATCCACATGCAATCGAATATCTCGTCACAGTCTTGTACCATGCCTTTAGCGATGCATTGTGCTTGTCCTGATCCTCACCGGCAGGCATAGTGCGCCAGTCAGCAGCATATTCTCCGATAAGCACAGGCACCTTCTTCTGAGCAAACTTCTTCTTCATAAGAGTCAACTGCTGAAGAACCCACGATTCCTCGCCCCAAGTCGCATTATGTTCCGAACCGCTCACATGATTGCCGTTGCCCCAGTAATATGCCATCTTGCCCCAGCTCTCATCCTTCGACATCATCACAAAATTATAAGGGCCATAGAAGTGCACCTCCATCATAAGAGCAGATGGGGTAGGGTCGTTGAGTTTCGTAATGTCGAAAAGGTCGCTCGTGTATTCAATATTAGTGTCAGGACCCTGAACCACCAAAATGCGATTCACGTTATTACCACCTGTAGCACGAACAGCATCGATAAATGCCTGCTCATACTTTATCAGAGCAGTAATCTTCTTCGTGTCGTTGCTCGCATTCGGTTCGTTCAATCCCGCAAAAAGAAGATGATAGTCATAATCCTTGAATCGTTCCGCAATCTGAGTCCATAGAGTCTTCATTATCTCGCAATTCTTATCGATGGTAGTTTCCGACAGGTCATTAAACGAATTCTCCACCCATCCGTTATCCCAGTGGTCGTTGAGCACCACATAGAGGTCATCCTTGATACAGTAGTCAACAATTTCCTGCACACGATCCATCCAAGGCTTGTCGATATTCAGATTATTGTCCGTATGCATATACCAGGATGTTGGAATGCGAACCGAACGGAACCCCTGTTCCTTCATGTAGTTGATAATCTTCTGGCTCGTCTTCGTTTGTTGCCACCCCGTTTCCCAATCAAGTTTGTTACTCAACCAATTACATGGGCAAGCCTCCAACGTATTACCAAGATTGATACCAGGAATCATACATGGTGCGATATCCATTGCAGTCTGCCCCTTCATGCTGAAAGCTCCCATCATGAAAGAGCAAAGAAAAAGTAGAAAGTTTGATTTTTTCATATTCATCTAATTTTTGATGCTGCAAAGGTAGGCAAAATGCCACACCCACACATCCCACCATGTTTCCGCAATGACCATTTATGTTGCAAATATACATATATTATTTAAAACACGCAAAATTATGCCATTATTTTGAAACTTAAATTATAATAGGTATTATGGGCTTTAGAGAAATATACGCAAACGAATTGCGTAATCTGATTAAGAATTTGGGAATAAAATACTTGTTGTGCCAATTATATTTGGTAATTTGCCAAATAAGTTGTTACTTTGTGCCGGAAAAAGTAATGTTGTACATTTGCAAGTGCAACAAAGTGTCATAAAGAAAACGAAACAGAATGATTAAAAATATCCTCTTTGATTTTGCAGGTGTAATCATGAACCTGAATCTTGAGCGTGACACGAAGTCTTTGCTTGCTGTAGGATTGCCTGATTGGAAAGGTTGCATGGCTGATGCTGAGCTTAGGAATGTCCTTTTGCAATATCTTAACGGTCTTATGACTTGGAATGATTTCGTTCCGGCAATAAAGCCTTTCTGCAAGGAAGATGTCACTGAGGAGAAACTCTATGATGCCATGAACGATGTACTTGATGATGTGCCTCCATCACGCGTGGATTGGATATTGTCGTTGAAGAGGAAATACAAGGTTTACCTTCTGAGCAATATCAGCAAGGAGTCGTGGAAGATTTGCAAGGAACGATTTGAAGCTTCTGGACATACCCTGGAGGAGTGCTTCGATGAGGTATTCCTTTCGTACGAGATGCAACTCGCAAAGCCAGACGATAGTATATATAAAGCGGTAGAGAAAGCAACCGGACTTGTGCCTATCGAAACTCTCTACTACGATGACACGGCAGAGAATATCGAAGCGGGCGAACGTTTAGGATATAGATGCATAAGTGTGATAATGAATCAGTTGGAACATAGCAGGAAATGTATTCCTACAATTAAGCATGGAAAAATTGATGCTCTTGATATACACTACAATATTTATATTCATGAGGATGGAAGAATCACCGGCAGCACTCTCAACTCCTCGTTTAGTATTGCCAAGTCGTACGAAGATTATCTCCGAATGGACGTCGATTGTCTTGAACAAATGATTGCCCAAAAAGAGCAAGAAGGTGCAAAGAATATGTACGATTTGTATGGCTCGTCTATGGGAAGATGACTTCGTGAAGAACAGATTTTGGATAATCGGAGGCTAAGAGCCTTTGGTTATCCAAAATTTTTTCGTACCTTTGCACGCAAAATAAACTTGATATCATAGAAGAGATTTTTGTTGGAGGTTTATTTGGTGACTTTAAGTATTGATTATTAAAATAATGTAAAATAAATTCGTATGCTGAAAATTTACAAATTCATGCTTGCAAGTTTGTGTATGCTGTTGTGCTCACAGGCTTTTGGACAACAAGTAAGTAGTGAAGAGGCTATGGCTAAAGCACGCAACTTCTTCAATCAGTCAGCCGAAGTCAAGGCGATGAAAGGATCAGGATCACGCGTCTCGCTCAAGCTTGCCTACGAGAGCAAGAAGGGTGACGAGTGCCATTTCTATGTGTTCAACTCCACCCAACCTGATGGAGGTTTTGTAATAGTAGGTGGTGACGAAGCTGCTCGCGAAATCCTCGGATACAGCTTTAACGGCACTTTCGACTACAATCATATTCCTGACAATTTCAGATGGTGGCTCTCGCAATATGATGCTGAGATTGAGGCTGCTATCGCTGATGTGAAGGCAGGCAGAATGCGAGTGCCCACTCCGGTCGAGAGAGCGAAAGCAAGAAAGTTGGTTGCTGCACGAGCAGATGTGCCTAAACTCATGAAAACCACTTGGAACCAGAGTGCTCCTTACAACAATTTGATTCCTACTTTCAATTCGAGTTACGAGTTTGTGACTGGTTGTGTTGCAACGGCTATGGCTCAGGTCATGAAATATCACGAATGCCCATCTACTAAGGGTAGCGGAAGCAAATCTTATTCTATTTCATATTCTGCAAGTGGAAGTTCTTATCCGGTGACATTCGCTGCTGACTTTGGCAACACCACTTACGACTGGGATAATATGCTCAACAAATATACTGATTCTTATTCGGATGCAGAGGCAAATGCCGTTGCTACATTGATGTATCATGCTGGTGTATCAGTTAATATGGATTATAATACTGCTTCGAGTGGTGGTTCTGGTGCAAGTATTTCGAAAATCCCGGATGCTTTGTCAACTTACTTTGGCTATGACAAGTCTGCCCAACATATGAAGCGTACATATTTCGCTGATGACGAATGGTTTGAAATGATTTATCAAGAACTTGTCGCAGGCAGGCCAGTTGTTTATGGCGGTCAGAATACTTATGGTAAAGGTGGCCATGCATTTGTGTGTCATGGATATAATGCAGAGTACAACACTTATGCCATTAATTGGGGTTGGGGTAGCAAAGACGACGGATACTTCACTTTGATGGGAAAAGACGGACTTCAGCCATCCGGAAGCGGAATTGGTGGTGCGGGCACAGGAGCTTCTTATACTTCCCAACAAGAAATTGTCATCAACGTGAAGCCTGATGCAGGTGGCAGTTACCCATTGGAAATGTATTGTATCAACGGTGATGATGCTCCATATTTAACCGATCAAAATGGTGAAATCACAGATGCCGCTACAGTTGATTTGTCTTCAGGGAATACTAATACTCTCAGCTATACATTCCAACCATGGAACTTGTCACATGGCTCTCGTACATTCCAGACTTCTGTAATGCTTAAGGATGTTGTGACTGGAACTTGCATTTATACGGAGAATAAATCACGATTTAGAACTTTGCCTAATTCAGGTCTGTTCGAACAATCAATAACCATCAGCCCTTCTGATTTCTATTTCAACGGAACATACGAAGTTTATCCTGTAGTTCGTGAAAGTGAGAGTGACGACTGGCATAAAATGTATGTGGATCAATCAAACACTACCCCTACAATCACTATTGTTGGTGGTCAGGAGCAGACATTAAGAGATGTTACATTCGAAATCAGTGGAACAAGCGTTCCAGTACGAGGCACTCTCGAGATTACTCACGACAAGTTCTACAACGGTAATATCACTTATACTGCTGTGCCTGAGGGTATTGTCAGCATTGATGAGGATGGAGTTGTCACTGCACTTTCGGAAGGAAATGTGGCTATCACAGTGTCTGGTGATGCAACGTCTTACTTCAACGCAACAACTCAGGTGTTTAATGTGGCCGTAACTCCTTATGTGATGAAAAATGTGGAGTTCAGCATTAGTGACACACAGGTGTTGGCAGGAAAAACTCTCCAGATTTCTTGTCTTTCAACTGATTATACCGGTACGGTGACTTATAGTTCTTCTGATGCAAGCATTGCTTCCGTAGATGCAAATGGAGTAGTTACGGGAGTCTGCAAGGGTAATGCGACAATTACTATAACTGCTGCTGGAAATGAGTTGTATTTGGCAACTACAAAGACCTTTGATGTGAAGGTGACTGAATCTAACATTCGTCTCATTGCTTATGAAATACCTAATAACGGATATGTTACAATGAACAGATTCGACTTCGCGGTTCGAATCAAAAATAATAGTAGCAAAAACTGGAGTAATTATTATGCCAAATGTAAAATTCCTTTTGGAAGCCAAATAATTACTGTATATTCAGATAACATTGTTCCTTTCTATTCTGGAAATGAAGCTATGGCGTATTTTAATATCTATGAGCAATATGGTAGTTATTTCCAATATTACTTTAAGGTAGGCGACAAGATAACCACATGCGTTGAGGATTTTGATGAAAACGAAATCTCAGACCCAATAACATTCACATTCTGCAACGAACTCACAATCGATTACAACATGACTTCTGCAGGTTGGGGAACTATCTGTCTTCCTTTCGAGGCGGAGATTCCTGAAGGCTTGACAGCTTACAATGTGCCATCTGTTGACGGCAATAAACTCGTGCTTGAAGAAGCGGAGAGTTTCGAAATGAATACTCCTTATCTTCTTAGTGGAACACAGGGCACTTATTCGTTCACAGGTCCTGACACTCCTACTGCAAGCAATTATAATAGTGGTGTACTCGTAGGCAACACATATCTCTCTACTGAGGCTAATCCTGTATATGCTCCAGAGGGCAGTTATGTATTGCAGAATAACACTCAAGGACTTGGTTTCTATAAGGTTGCAAATGCTAACAAACAGAAAGTACGTCAGTATAGTGCTTATCTTGTTGCCGACTCCTATAGTTCTGGAGATTACTTCAGCATCGCACCTGATGCTACAAGTATTGAGGCAATTGCAGAAGGAACATCCGATGCACCTGCCTACAATCTCAATGGTATTCGTGTCAACAGCAATGCTAAGGGATTTGTTATAGTTAACGGAAAACTCATCTACAAAAAATAAGTTGCAATTATGAAAAAACAATATATTCAACCAGAACTTTCAACTATCGAATTGAACAGATTCAACATAATCGCTACTTCAGATCCAAATCTTAATCCTAACTCATCGGACGACTCGAAATGGAATCTTTCGAACAAACGTAATTCTCTCGATGAAATGCTTGATGACGACGGTAGCAATTACTAATTTTTAATGATAACATAACGTATCAAGGGGTTAGACCATGTCTGGCCTCTTGATTCTTTTTTAATGGGGTCTTGTCTGCAAAAGTATCATAAGCAAAGGATAATGCACTTTTCTTGTGTTAAATCGTGGACTTTTGATTTTTTATTTGTATCTTTGCAGAGTTGCATGGAAAGGGGAGGGTAGAAGGGCTGTTCTCTCAACCTGCACATATTAACGGCATTATCTAATTTCAAAAACAAAAATATATGAAAAAGCTATTTATCACATCTCTCTCAGCGATGCTCGTATTGGCATCATGTAATGGAAACTCTACAAAGGGACAGGTCGAAGACAATGACAGCACAAATGTTGCTGAACAAACTGATTCGACAGTAACAGATGAACCAGAACAGAGTGAGTTCAGTAGTATTGACCACCAAACTTTCAACCTTCATGGTGTTGTGGTTCAGGTAGATACTTATCTTAATGACACAAAATATGGTACTCAGGAAGAGATAGGTCTCGATGAGTTCGGCCGCTTGTCGATGTATAAGATAGAGACTTTTGACGGTCCTGACCATATTGAGTATTCTTATCCTGACTGTGAATCGCTCAAGGGTGCTCCAGCAGATCCTAAGGTGGCAGAAGAAATGGGTATCGACTGCAAGATGGTTCGCGATAAGCAAGGTCGACTCTTGAAGTTCACTCAGAACGAGTTTGAGTATGACAAGCAAGGACGTGTATGTAAATTCACTGAATACGGATGGGAATCGTGTGCAGAATATGTTGTAAAGGAATTCAATGAGCATAATGACCCAGTACGTGCTACCATGACAGGTTATGGTGAAGGTGAGGAGTGGTCTGGTGTGGTCACTTATGTTTATGATGAATATGATGATCAT
>DCIW01000158.1 GCA_002317225.1 Prevotellaceae bacterium UBA1716
ACGATATGGGCTGTATGGAGTTTGCTGGAGGTTATCCAGGCAATCTTCATGATGAAATCAACAACTTCTCTATCATTGCCGGTGTGGTTTCTCGCTCTGAAGAGTTTGATATCATCCATGCACACGACTGGCTCACTTATCCAGCCGGAGTACATGCTAAGATGGTTAGCGGCAAACCACTCTGTATCCACGTTCACGCAACAGATTTCGACCGTTCACGTGGTAAGGTAAATCCAACAGTTTATTCTATTGAGAAGAACGGTATGGATCATGCTGACTGTATCATGTGTGTGTCAGAACTTACTCGTCAGACAGTCATCAAGGAGTATCATCAGGATCCACGCAAGTGCTTCGCAATGCACAATGCCGTTTATCCACTCCCACAGGACTATCTCGATATCCCACGCGTAGATAATGGTAAGGAAAAGGTTGTTACTTTCCTCGGCCGTATCACAATGCAGAAGGGTCCTGAGTACTTCATCGAAGCTGCCGACCTCGTTTGCAAGCGTTCAAAGAATATCCGCTTCTGCTTTGCAGGTTCGGGCGATAAGTACGAAGAGATGGTTGACCTTGCTGCTGCTAAGGGCATTGCCGACCGTTGTCACTTCCCTGGTTTCCAGCGTGGTAAGCAGGTATATGAGTGCTACAAGGCATCTGACGTATTCGTTATGCCATCAGTGTCCGAACCATTCGGTATCGCACCTCTTGAGGCTATGCAATGTGGCACACCTTCCATCATTTCCAAGCAGTCAGGATGTGGAGAAATCCTCTCCAACGTCATTAAGGTTGACTATTGGGACATCGATGCTATGGCTGATGCCATCTACTCACTCTGTACCAACGAAGGTCTCCACTCTTATCTTGCAGAAGAAGGACTCAAGGAGGTTGCAGGCATCACATGGGTGAATGTTTCTCTCCGCATCCGTCGTCTCTACGATGAATGCATCTACGGAGGTGGATTCATGAACCGCTCTTGGGAAGAGTGTGAGGAAATCCGTAAGGATATCGACCCAATGAAGGGAAGATAGGAAGCCCCTCTCCTCACTCCCCCCCCCAAAAAAAAGGGGGAGAAGACAAAGAGCAAGGCTGACAAATATAAAAATTATTAACGACTAAACAAAAACCCCATTCATTCCCCAGCTACCGTTTACTCTCCGTCCGGAGAGTTCCAGAGTACACTGAGAGGGGCTTCAATTCAAATATGAAAAAGATATGTTTTTATCTTGAGATGCACCAGATTGTTCATCTTAAGCGTTATCGTTTCTTCGACATCGGTCGCGATCATTATTACTATGATGATTTCGAGAATGAACGTTCAATTAGTGATATAGCAGAACGCAGTTATATTCCTACACTCCAAACACTTATCCAGATGTGTAAGGAGAATGACAACTTCTGTCTCGCGCTTTCACTCTCGGGTGTAGGTCTCGAACAGCTCGAGTTCCACGCACCACAAGTTATAGACCTTCTTCAGGAGCTCAACGCAACTGGTAAGGTTGAATTCCTCTGCGAACCTTATAGCCATGGTCTTGCATCTCTTGCTAACGATGAAAGCTTCATTGTTGAAAGCAAGAAGATGTCTGCTAAGATCAAGGAACTTTTCGGCAAGGCTCCAAAAGTTTTCCGCAACTCATCACTTATCTACAACGATGATATTGGTGCTCTAGTAGCAGGTATGGGCTTCAAGGGCATGCTCACTGAAGGCGCTAAACAGGTACTTGGTTGGAAGTCTCCACATTATGTATATAACTGTGCTACAGATCCACGTCTCAAACTTCTCATGCGTGATATCAGTCTTTCTGAGGACATTACAGAACGCTTCCAGCAGCAGTCTCTCATGGCAGACCAGTGGCTCGATTGGATTGCTCAGACTCCAGCAGAGGAAGAAGTAATCAATATCTTCGGTGAGATGGTTACATTCGGTATCTTCCATCCATTATCATCAGGCATCCTCGAGTTCCTCAAGGCACTTCCTAAGCTTGCTGCTGAACGTGGCATCACATTCGCTACACCATCACAGATTTGCGACGAAGTACCTTCTGTTGGTCCAGTTGAGGTTCTCTACAACATCTCATGGGTTGATGAAGAGCGCGACACATCTTGCTGGCTCGGTAACCAAATGCAGCGTGAAGCATTCCATAAACTTTATTCTGTTGCTGACCGTGTACGTATCTGCAACGACCGTCGCATCCAACAGGACTGGGAAAGTCTTCAGGCTTCAAACAACTTCCGCTTCATGAACACTAAGCCTGGTGCTCAGTACCGTGCCATCTATGATGGTCCATACGATGCTTTCACCAACTACATGAATATACTTGGTGACTTCATTACTCGCGTCAACAACCTCTATGGTGGAGCTGACAACGACGAGATTGAACCTCTTATCGCTGCTATTAAGAACCAGGGTGATGAAATCGCTGCTAAGGACAAGGAAATTGCTAAACTCCGCGAACAACTTGCTAAGTATACTCAAGCTGCTCCAGAACCTATTCCTTCCAAGAAGGCACCTGCAAAGAAAGCGCCTGCTAAAAAGGTCACACCAAAGAAGGAATCTCCAAAGATTGCTCCTAAAGTAGATGAGCCGGTAAAAAAAGAAGATAAACCAGTCAAGAAGGTTCCTGCTAAGAAGGCTCCTGCAAAGAAGGCTGAACCAAAGCCTGCAACTCCTGCAAAGAAGCCAGTTGCTAAAAAGGCTACAAAAAAATAATCCTCTTGCGTAAGATAAAGAAGGCTGACATCAACTAATGGTGTCAGCCTTTTTTCTACTTTGAAATTTGTAACGGTAATAATTGAATCGAAAGAAAAAAGCAGGACCCAATTATGAGTCCTGCTTTCTGTTATTTGTATAATTTTGATTAGAAGTGCTTGAGGTCTGTTACGATACAGATTGTAGAACGGTTCTTCTCTGCACTTGAAGTGTAAGGAGAAACTGATGTACCCATATCGTGCTGGATGATGCGGTCTGCATCGATACCATACTTGTTGATGAGTTCGTTAGTGATTGACTCAGCACGGTTCTTAGCAAGAGTAGAAACACCCTTCTTTGAATCTGAAGACTTGTCAGCATAACCGATTACGTAAACAACGCGGTTTGGATAAGCCTGAAGCTTTTCTGCAACAGTCTTGATAACCTGAGCCTGAACTGTCTGAATCTGACTCTTGTCAGTATCGAAGAATACTGGGTAGAGGTCGATATCGTTGATAAGCTTGACTTCGCTTACACGGAGAGTATCATGCTTCAATACTACTTCGTCACGATATACAACTTCGCGAGTTGGCTTTGGAGACTTGTTGAGGTAAACACGAAGACCAACACCGAGGTTGATACGACCGTCAACATTTACCTTTTTGTCATGACGACCATTGAACTTGTCACCATAGATTGTACCTGTGATGTCAGCAGTCAATGCTACCCAATTTGTCATGTTGTAAACATAGTTGATACCAAGTTTACCACCAATGAGAGTCTTGCTGTTAAGATCTTCTGCATTCTCAACGAACCAGTTCTTTTCGAAGTCAATGCTCTGGCGGATTGCTACTGCAGGACCAAAGTGTACGTAGAAGTTGTTACGACGACCTGGCTTGAAACCTGCGAAACCGTTTGAAAGGTTATAAGTAACACCAATATTTGGCTCAATGCTTGTGAATGGATAAGTTACCTTGTTGTAGATGTCGCCACCAGCATGGGTTGCACCCTTATTCTTGTTGTATTCAACACCTAAATACAAACCCCAGAAATCGTTGAAGTTGTAACCGAGTTCGAAGTCAGCACCCCAATTAAGGGCATCCTTGAACTTGTTGTAACGAAGTTCTTCGCCTGCACTCCAGTTACCATTGATGTGTGCCTGAGCATACAAACGGTAAGCGTTGTCTATTTCCTTCTGTGCCATTGCTGATACAGAGAGGAGCAAGAGCATAGCTGTTAATATATTTTTCTTCATTGTTGTATATGTTCTTTTTACTGTGTTAATAATTAGATTATCTTACGAGGTCTGTGATAACACAGATTGTAGAACGGTTCTTCTCGTACTCTTCCTCAGTAAATGGCTGAACGCGGTCACCCTGATCGTGGCTGATGATACGTGAAGCATCGATTCCATAAGTCTTGACAAGTTGTTCGCAGATGACGCGTGCACGGTTCTTAGCAAGCCAGTTGTTACGAGCTGTAGTACCAGTGTTCTTATCAGCATAACCGAATACGAATACAACCTTTTCTGGGTGAGCCTTCATGAAGCTTGCTACAGACTGGATCTTAGAAACTTCTGAAGTACGGATGTCAATCTTGTCGATATCGAAGAAGATAGAGTAAACATCCTTAGGAGCTGGCTTTTCTATGATGTCCTTAAGACGAACTGTATCACGCTTTTCGATATAGTTAACGATTGTCTCGTTATAGTCTGAACGGTGCTTGCGAACAGAACCAAGACCGAAGTACTTACGAATACCAACCTGAAGGTTAATGTGGCTATCCATATTCTTGATCTTCATTGACTCGAAGTTGTCGTTGAAAGTGTTGATGCCAGCGTCAACAAGTAATGCCCACTGATTGCCAAGGTTGCGCTCATACTGGAGACCTCCGCGGAAACCAAGAACACCATGGTTGTCGTTCTTTGCCTCGCCATCAATGACGATACCGCCAGGAAGACCGAATGTGAATGCTGCACCTACACCACCATAAAGACGGAGGTGGTTCATACGGTTAGGAATGTAACCAAGGAAAGTGTTGGTCAAATCCCAATATACGTTAAGAGATGGCTCGAGAGCGTGGAAAGACTCCTTAACTCCTTTTGCTGTCTCCATGTTGAGGAGATTGTACTGAGCCTGAATACCTGCACTCAAATAAGGGTTGAAAACGTAACCGCCTTCGAAACTACCACTAACGCCAATGTTGTGCTTGAAAGTACCGATGCTCATGTTATCAGTACCAGTGTTGTTGGCACCTACAAGTCCTTGTACGTACCATCCACTCTTAGAGATGTTCTCTTGTGCAAAAGTTGCACTAGAGACAAGTCCACAAATAAGAAATACTAGAAACTTTTTCATTCTAATTTTTAATTTATGATTTTGATTTTTTATTGTTATCAATATTATTGTTTCTTACGAATAATGTAGGGTGTTTGTTTGTTGTCAGCATAAGACACCCTAAAATCTTTGCAAATTTAGCACTTTTTTTTCAAATGAATATCCAATATTACATAAAATCTTCATATTGTGTAATAAAAAGTGTAATTTTTAATCTTAAAGTGTCATTTTGTGTTGTAATTTGTGTTAAATTGTACTTAATTTATGCCAAATACATGTTTAGTGTTTTATTATAATGTTCGTATGCACACGTACATATTAAAAGAAAGAGCGAACTATTAAAGTCCGCTCCAAAGTGAGATGTTGTATGTACTTTCGATTTGATTTTCCACATTGTCTGCAATGTTGCAGAAGAAGTCAAGACCGGTCTTTTTCTCCAATTCATCGATACTGCAAGCAGCTCCTCTTCGCAGTTGGGTGAGGAAATCATCAGATGTGTTCTTATAGTCTTTATGTTCCATCCAAAAACCGATTGAACGTGCTGCACCAGAAGATGAAACGAAGAGGCAAGCCATGAAGTAGTAACGAGGAACTGCCATCTGAACCGTTGTTCCGACTGAATTCCTAACATTGCAATATCCCATGATAGGATTTGGGTTTTCAGCAGTAGCCTCAAGCGAACCACCCTTAACGATGTAAAGCGTACCACCGTAATATTCACTTCCTTGCTTGATTACATTTCTACCCCAATTGTCGCGTGCCTTGTCTTCAATCTCACCCCAGTATTCGGAGTTGAATTGCCCCTGCATAGGAGACATATTGGACATGTAGAATGTTTGCTCGTTAGCTTCTTGCGAATAATAGCGTTCGGCAGATCCAACAAGGTGACCTCGATTGTAACCGGGGAACGTTTGAGACTGCCCATTTGAAAGAACACCCGCTATTTGATATTGCTTTTGATTGTCGTAAAATGGTTCACCGGCCCATGCGTCAGTTCGTGAGGTGAAGTTTCTCTGTGCCGAATGACTGTCGTATGTGTATGCCACCCAACGGGCATGATAAAGTGTCTTATCATATTCCATCGAGTAGTTTACGTCGCCATTCGAAAGGGTGTGGCAGATGAAGTCGTACTTGGAATTGAGATGAGGTATTTCAAGCCTTTTCGAAGCAATATTGTTCAAGTCTGTATTGGCATTTGCATTTTCCTTATTGCCTCCTTCATCTGCATCGTCCTTATTACAAGAATAGAAAAGTACTGGCACAGAAATGAGTGCCAGTACTGAAAGGATTTTATGGGTTTTGTTCATGTGCATTTGTAAAACTTACTTTGCGTAAGTAATAGTGATAACCTTAACACGGAGCTGAACGCCCGCAGAATCACTTGCATTAGTGTAAACGATAGTCTTACCATCTACTGCGATTGTTGCTGTTGTATTGCCGACATAGTCAGTTCCATTGTAAGAATCGCATTCCATTACGATAGTAGCAATTTCGCTCTTGCCATAGAAGGTGATAGTGTTATTAGCATAAACACGAGCACCCTTAGTGGCATCATAATACTTAGGAGTATTTTTGTTTGTACCTGCAGCAAATTCGATACTACTTCCGTCTGAAAGTCTAATTATATCCATATCTGTTGCGTTCTTTAATTCAAGTGTTGAGAGGTCGATGCTAATGCTTTCTGTACCAGCTGTAACAGCAGAGTTTGTAAGAGTTACAGTTGTGCCAGAAATAGTAATGCCTTCTGAAGAGCCTGAAGGAGTGTCTTCGGAACCACCCTCTTCTTTTCCTTCTGTCTTACCATTGAGGGAATAGATGTATGAAGCACCCTTTCCAATAGTTTCAGGAGTGTTGCCCTTATAGTTTACAATCTTACCACAAAGAATAACCTTATCGCCCTTCTTTACATAGTTTGCATCAGTTATCTTCTGTCCGCCAAGGCCATAAACCTGATATGCTGTGAATACCTTATCAGTAGATTCTACGCCATCGTCAGAAATCTTGAATGTTGCATTGTAATACTGAGTTGTATTAATGTTTGGCTCGTTGCAAACGATTCCCTCTACATACATTACCTCATCAGATTCTGCATCAGATGGGAGTTTGTTTACGTAGGCAATTGCAGCTGATACATTGAATGGACTTGCTTGTGTACCTTCACCCTTAGGATCTGCTGCTGGAGTAACAGGAGCATCTGGGTCAACGCCAATTTCCTTACCGTCGATTTTTGCCCATGAAGTAGACTTCATACCAGTAGTGCCGAAGTATGTTTCGATAGAACCATAAACAGTTACCTTCTTGCCGATGTTGCTTGCAGTTGCAGGGTTGAGTGCAGTACGGATGTCGCCTGCTGGAAGCTGAACAGGGAAGCAAAGTGTTGCATCTTTGCAATCTGCAGCATCAGCGATAAGTACTTCTGTCTCACTTGCAGAAGCTGCCTCAAACTTAGCACCTTCCTCAAGCTTTGTTCCGTCAACATAACCTACGATATAACCAGTTACATAGCCTGTACTTCCTACTTGACTCTTTGCGTCTGCAACAGAAAGAGGGGATTCTTTTGTTCCTACGTTTTCTGTTGGTGTGACAGGGTCTTCGCCGCTTTCGCCAGCATCACCTTCTTCAATGAGGAAGTTTTCAAGTTCCCATGTTGTTGATGCAGAAGCTGGTGCATAGAAATAGAATGCTACATATACAGAGTCGTGGTTAACGAATTCTTCAGGAACATTAATGTAACCAGAGGAGTAGAGTGTCCAATCTGAATAAGTTGAAGCAGCTGGAGTGTAGTCAAGTTCTGTCCAATCCTGAAGGTTGAAGTTGTTAGAAATGCCATCATAAGTCTTTGAAATATAAATTCTGTGGTAATCCTTCCAACCAGTTACGTTGTTTGAATAACGAAGAGTGTGGTCGAATGAGATACGAACCTTACCGCTCTCGCAAGTGGTATTGAGTGCAGGAGAGATGAGGTAAGACTCGACCTCCTTGTTGCTCTTTGTTGATGATCCATCCCAAGCCTGATAACCAGTTGCCTGAGTGTAGCTTGAACCCTGACTCCATGCAGCATACTCTTTCACGTTGTATGTGCTGAATGAACTGAGTGAAGCGTTCTTGTAAGGGAGTTTCTTTCCGAATGAAGAATCTCCGCTATGAATGTCGTATGGCATTGGGACATCAGAACATGAAGATGCTATGCCAAGTGTAGCTGCTGCAATGAGCAATATATTGAATATCTTTTTCATATTTAGTTACTAAGATTTATGCGTGAATGCATTATTTGTTTTCTTCAATAATATCGTCGAGTGAACGAATAGAGAGTTGGTAGCTTGAAGAGTAGCGGTTGAGAAGTCCATAGATAGTCTTCTTGCCTGCCTGGATAGTATCACCGGCAAATGTCGCACTTGTTGAAGTGTAAAGCAATTGCTTAACATTAGTACCATTTATCTTGATATCATGATACTCAGAATAAGTGTCACCACCTACTTCCCAGTGTGCATAAGGCCAACCCACATCAGAAATTGTGCAGTTTTCCATCTTCACAAGCATAGGAGTTATGTTTGCGATGTTGCCAGCGTTGAGGTCGTTTGCAGTGATGAGTTTTGCATCAGCAACTTCAGGTTGAGCAGTGCCAACCTTCATGATGTGCTCCTTCATCATATTGAGAGTCATAGGTCCCATACGCATAGCACCATTTGTGTTGATGTAAGGCATGCCGATACGAGGGCTGTTTCCATAACCTCCTACATAAAGTCCCTTAAGATTGATTCGAATCTTCTGACCAACAGGGTAGATAGTGTAAAGACAACCGAGGCCCTTGATACCGACACCGATACCGCCTTCCTTCTTGATTGTGCCATCATCGTCCAATCCTTGGATGTAGATATACTGATATATATTGCCAGATATATCGTTAGCAACAACAATACCTTCGATAATCTTGTCTGAATTGACAAGTTCGTAACTTGAATTGCTGATAGCAGTAGAATAATCTTTGCGTATTTGGCTTATAGTAGTATTAGCCTCGCCAATATTAGGATTAGAATAAAGATCATTCGAAACCTCTTCTGTATCCCATTTGTTCATGCAGGAAGCAAGTACGAGCATTCCTGCCATTATTGTAAAAATAACTTTCTTCATGTCAAATTAGAATTTAAGTGATACATTGAGGAATGCGTTAATGCCGTTTGCATAATAATAGTAGCTGTTCTTTGAGAACATATAGTCGTAAGAACGGTCAGCTCGGTTCTGCTCATAACCACCAGTACGCATATTGGTGTTGTTGGTGATGTTCTGGAGCTGGAGGTTTACAGAGAGACGTTGTCCTGTGCGGAGGTTGATGCTCTTACCGATTGAAGCGTCGAGCATGAAACCACCCTTGAATTTCTCCTGAGTTGGAGAGTAACCTTCGAGCACCTCGCCAGTAGTGCCGTCATATACATAAGCGGCATGACCTTCTGCTGCTCTCTGTTGAGCGTCGTCGTAACAAGTAGTGATGCTTCCGTCGATGTGGAGAGTCTTTTCGAGCTCGCCGTTCTCGTCAAAGTTGCGTGCATAACCAGTCACGCCACCTTCAGTTGAGTTGCTGAGACGGAGATACTTCGAAGCACCTACATAAACGCGGTCGAAGTAGTTGAGGTTGAGGTCGAGATACCAACCATTAGTGTTGTAGCTGAGTCCGATGGTTGCAGCGGTGAGAGGAGTTGAATCGATCTTCACATTCTTCATGAACACCATGAGAGGATTGTTCTGACCTGTAACCTTGTTTGCAAATGCGTTGATATAGTCAACTGTCGATGCGTCCGAACCTTCGTAAGAAAGTTGAGCGTAAGGATTGTTGATGTACTTTGCATCAGAGATTGTTCCGAGGAGGTTGAGCTTGAGGTTGCGTGCAAGCTTGAATGTAAGTGCTGCCTCGATACCCTTGTACTCCTGCTGAACTTTAGTCATTGAGAGATAAGTGAGGTAAGATGCATCGTCATTATAGAATGCTGTCTGCTGAGTCAGATTGTTCATACGAGTGTAATATGCACTAATCTTACCGCTTACAGGACCGAAGTACCACTGGTAACCAGCTTCTGCATTCCAATACCATTCGTTGCCAAGACCGTTAACATAGTTGTTCTGAATACGTGGAGCAACGAAAGCGTTATAAGCAAGAGGTGCCTGGCTTTCTATGCTACCGCCAACGTAAACATAAGAAGTGGCAATCTGCTTCTGAAGCATAAATTTGCCGCCGCCACCGAGGAACTTGGCAACACCGCTCTTGCCCTTCGAGTATTCTGCTGCTCGACCGTTACGCATAAGACCTTCACGCTCCATGAAAGTGCCTTCGATGTCAGCACCATAAGAGAGGGTGATGTCGTAGTCGAACTTCCAGAGGTTGGTTGCGTAAGCCTTAAGCTTGTTTACATAGATATTGTAGTTGTAACCAAACTTGTCGCCAACACCGATTTCACGGTCTGGGTTGTCGAGATCGTTTTGATATTCATTACTCTTCGAACCATACTTGTTCAAAGAATAGTTGTCGTAGTCCTTGAAAGTAGTTGCACCGAGAAGGTCGGCCATAGTCTTGTAGTGCATACCCTTGGTTGAGTTGATGTTGACACCAAGAGTATATGAACCATGGGTGTTAAACTTTCCGTTGAGGTAAGAAGTGAAATTGAATGCCAACTGATTGTTATGACGCTTCTCAAGGAAGTAAAGTGCGCTCTTGCCTGTGACATTGTTTGCCTCGTTTTGGGCATACATCAAATCCCAGTTAACCTGGCGGTTTGCCTTGCTGCTTGTCCAATAGTTGTAAAGGTCATTGTAAGAAGAAAGAACGCCAGGATTGTCACCGAGCCATTCCTCCGAATTATACTCATCGCTGTACACGTTGAATACAGAAGAAGGGAGGTTCTTGTAGTAGTTAGGGCTTGGATTGTAAGCATTGTTGTATGAGAGAGCTGTACTTGCATAGTTCATCCAAGTGATGGCTGCAGTAGTTGTGAGCTTTGTCTCATCGTCAATCTTCCAGTCCCATGTTCCGAGGAACGAAGGCGAGAACTCTGTAACTACGCGAGAGTTACGCTTCTTGCCGTTCTGATAGCCCCAATATGGGTTGTAATAGTGGCTACCTGCGAGAGCATAAGCCTCTTCGGTAGCGGCACCCTGTTGTCCACGTTCAGTTGGAGCACCCCATATGTTGAACGAGAGGGAATGCTGGTCGTTGAGCTTCTTCTCCGCACCGAGCATGAAAGAGAATGAGTTGTAGAAAGTGCCTTCGATATTGCCTTCATGTGCCCAACGGTAAGCAAAGCTTCCCATGAATGCCCAACCGTTCTCCATCAAACCTGTTGCGTAAGTGTAGTTGGCACGGAGCACATAATTTCGGTTAGTGGCAGCGAGACCCACCTTATGTCCTGCCGAATAGTGTGATGCACGGATGTCGATGTCCGATGCACCTCCGAGAGGACTATAGGAGAATGTGTTTTGGTCGAGGAATCCGGCACCGGTCTTGTTGCGTGTGGCATCATTGAGACCACCGGTGATTCCTGAGAAACTGAAGCGGCCATTCTCAACATTGTTGAACTTGGCACCATTGATGTAGTTGCCCACATAGGCATTGTCGAGGGCACGGTACTTGAAACGCATGGACGACCACTTGTAGCCGACCTCGTTCATGTATGGATCCTTCGAACTCTGCACAAGGGTAACCGTACTTGCAGCTTCGGCATCTTCGTCAATCTGACCTTCAGTCAGCGAGAAGTCGAAAAAGTCTTCTTCTGTGCTGATAGTGTCGGTCTTGACTTCTTGAGCCGTAGCACTTGCTGATAAAAGCAAGGCTGCCGCCATAAGTTTTACACCTTTACTCATTGTTCTTGATTTAGTAGTATTAATTATTATTTGATGTTTTCATTTGATTTAAACGTTACAAATTTAGTAAAAAAAAGTATGAGTGCATTCACTTTTTCGCAAAAACTTTGTAATTTAACTAAAAACATGCCATAATTATCAAAAAAAAATATGATATTTGCGTTATGAAAGCAAATGACGTGTGTCAAACTTTCCTTTTCCACCTAATATTGATAAGAACAAAACACTATTACATATTATGAAAAAGAGTATTATTTCTTTCGTTGCAGTTTTGCTTGGATTGTCATTCATGTCCAGTCAAAGTGGTGATTCTGCCCCACAACAAAACAAGCGAACCATCTATGCCGGAGTGGCATTCTACAACCAGGAAAACCTGTTCGACACCATTAACGATCCGCTCAAGAATGATGATGATTTCACTCCTGACGGTAGTTATCATTGGGATGCTTTGAGATATGAGAATAAGTTGGCAAATATGTCGAAAGTTCTCTCTCTCCTTTGCACAGATCGTGTAAAGGGTGGTGCTGCATTTATTGGTCTTGCCGAGGTGGAGAATGCCAAGGTGCTTGAGGACCTTTGCAACCAACCAGCTCTCAAGGAGAAAGGAATCCAGTTCATACATTACGAAGGCGATGATGCACGTGGTATCGATGTTGCAGCCCTTTATAATCCAAAAATGCTTCATGTGAAGAATAGCCGACTTATTTCGGTTACAGAAGAGTATAAAGCATTCAGTGGCGGACACATCACTCGTGGCATTCTGCATGTAGAAGGCAATTTGCTTGGCGAAAACTTCCATTTCCTCGTGAACCACTGGCCATCTCGTGGTGCCGCAAGTCCATCCCGTGAATTTATGGGCAAGAAGGTCCGTTCAGTTTGCGATTCCATTTATGCTGTTGATCCTAACGCAAAGATTGTCATTATGGGCGACTTGAACGACGATCCAGACAATAAGTCGGTTACTGAGGCTCTCGGTGCAAAGACAAATATCAAGAAGGTGCAAGAGGGTAGTCAGGAATTGTTCAACCCTTGGGGTGGAATGCTCCGTAAGGAGGGTAAAGGTACATTGCTTTATGATGGAATGTGGAACCTCTTCGACCAAATCATCATCTCGGCAAATATGCTTGGAAAAGACCGTTCAGACTTCAAGTTCTTCAAGAATGAAATCTTCCGTCCGGAATGGATGACAACTACAGTTGGTAAGTATGTAGGAGCTCCTCTTCGTACAACAGGTGGTGGTGTTTGGCAAAATGGATATAGCGACCACTTCCCAACTCAAATTTATTTGGTAAAGGAGATGTAGTTGAAAAGTGAAGAGTGAAGAACGATGGTTCTTCACTCTTCACTTTTCACTCTTCACTCAGAAGTCGCTTATGCTTCTTCTGTAGCCTCTTCTTCCTTAGCAACGAACTCTGTGATGCCGTCCTCAACGAGGATGTTGTACCAAGAGAGAACTTTGCGCATGTCGCTTACACGAACGCGGTCAGTGTCGTAGTTAGGGAGAACCTTAGTGAAGAAAGCGATGATGTCGTCCTGAGCAGCCTTCTTTGGGTGGAGGTCAACAACCTTGCTGTCGTACTCCTTCTTGATTGATTCGAAAACTGATTCGAGACTCACTTCGTTATCATCGTCAGTATAGATTGAGATGTCGTGGAGAGAAACCACCTTGTCTGCTCCGAATGCAGGCATACGCTTCTTCTGTGCATCTACTGTTTCAACGATAAGACTCTTGTTGCCACGAGAGATGAGCTTGTAGAGTCCTGGCTTGCCTGAAATGGCGAGAATTGTTTTAAGCATAATTGTTCTTTATTTTGTTTTCTTGCCGACATGGTCGTCGGCTAAAAGTTTGATTGTTAATCTTATTCGTTAGTGATGGCGCATTGCTCAATCCAACTAAGGAGTTTTGCTAATTCGTCATCAGTTGTGTCATATTCATTATGGTCGAAGACGTAGTCGGCAAGGAGTTTAGCTTTTTCGCCACTTATTTGGTGCTTCATCCTTTCGCGTATCTGCTCTGCCGGAGCATTGTCACGCTTCATTGCCCTTTGGAGACGCTTGTCCTCGTCGGCATAGATGAGCACTGTCTTGTCGACCGAATTGTCAAATCCCGATTCGAAGAGAATGGCACATTCCATGAATACATGTTCAGTGTTTTGGTCTTTAACCCACTCGACAAAATCTTTCTTTACTACCGGATGAACAATAGCATTCACCTTGGAGGCATTCGAAGGATTGGCAAACAGATAATTGGCAATCAACGGTTTGTTGAGCACATAAACAGTGCCTCCATCAAAGGAGTGCTGTTCGATGTATGCATCGTGACCGATAAGTTCGCGAATCGAATCGATGATTTCGCGACTCTCAACCATCAGGCGCTTAGCCTCATTGTCGCAATTGTACACGGGATACCCTTGCGACTTGAGCAAGTTGCATATATAGCTCTTGCCCGAACCAATTCCGCCTGTAATTCCAATCTTCATGTGCTTCCGATAGTTTGTAGTGAAAAGTAGGATTATTCCACCTTATTCAACTTCTTCGATCAAAAAGTCCACATATTCCGGACTGATGCGTATGACATCCATACCATCAGGCTTCTGTAGCAGTTCCAAATGGCAGGTCTTGTCGTTTCTCTTTATCTTGTTGTAGTCGACGATCAGCGCAAAAGTATTCTCATTGAGTCCATCAATCATCTTTGCACTCACCCTACAAGTGACTTCTCCGGTTCTTGGAAATGTTCGGACCATCTTGTTGTGAGGGCAGTTGATACAATAGATTTGGGCTGTGACCGTTTTCTCCGAAAAGACGTCAACACATATTTTCACATCGACAGAGTCGGGGGAAAACTTAGTGCCTTCAATCTTCTTCAGTGCCAAACGAACCACGGTGGTGTCTTCCACATTCTTCATGATGAGCTTCTCAGTCTGTACCACCTTTATGCTGTCGTACAAAAGAGCGGGAGCATAAACCTGCACCGAATCCGTTTCCAGTTCGATGCTGCACAGTACATGTTGAAGTTCTGCCTCTACCTTTCCGACAAACTTGACCGGAACAGTCTTTGCCTTGACCGTAGTGTAATATACATCAATCTGTGGGGGAGTAAGGGAGAGAACTTTCAGTCCGCTTCCAAGACTCTTCACAAGACTTCGGCGAAGGTTAGTGTTGTCGATGGTGATTTTGCTTGGCGTATACTCCAGGTCCTCGTAGTTGACGGTGATGACATGCTCTTCGTTTTTAGACATGTAACTAAGGAAGTCCCAACCACGTCCGGTGATGTTGACCTTTATCATTTCAGGCACATCGGACGTGAAGATGACATTTTTAGGCACACCTACGATACGTAGTTTGTAATCCTTGGTTGCCGTTGTGGTCTCCTTCAATGTCTGCATGAACCAGAATGCACTGGCAAGAGCAACAAAAAACAAGAATTCAAGGAGATTGCGGTTGAGTCTGATACGCTTGATCCTACGACCAATCAGTTTCAGAAACTCCCCCGTCTCCTTCATTATTGTATTTATATGTTCCAATATTGCCATAGTGCAGACGAATCAAATGCCGTTTCGTGCGACCTGTTATAATGTATGCGACCAATCTTAATTTGAGAGAGAATTATTTGCCTTCTGGGTTAGCCTGAGTAGCATCAGCATATACGGAGTTGCGGTCAACCTTGATGTTCACGCCCTTCGAAATCTCGATAGTCATGTAGCTCTCACCCATGTTGAGGTCCTTTACAGTGCCGTAGATGCCGCTTGTAGTGACAATCTTGTCGCCAACCTGAAGGGAGTTGCGGAATGCTTCGATTTCCTTTTGACGCTTACGCTGTGGACGGATCATGAAGAGGTACATAATTGCGAACATAAGGACGAGCATGATGATCATCTGAGTGCCGCCGCCACCACCTGCTGCTTGAAGTAATAACATAGTTGTAAATGATTTATTTGTTGATTAATATTATTAATGGGGAAATTACTTTGCCAATTTGCCTTCGCGCTTAAGCTGCTTTGCCACCGCGTCGATGATTCCGTTCACATAGCCGGCACTCTTTGGGGTAGAGTACCACTTTGCTATTTCAACATATTCGTTGATAGTTACGGAAACCGGAATATTTGGGAAACTGAGCATCTCAGCAACTGCTACCTGCATGATGATGATGTCCATGTATGCAAGGCGGTTGAACTCCCAGTTCTTCACACGGCGAGCGATGAGTTCACGATAGTATTCGTCGTTGAGGATAGTGCGACGGAAAAGGCGAGTTGCATATTCGCGGTCTTCGATGTCCTTGTATTCTGGCATGAGTTCCTGTGCCGAACCATTTGCTGGGTCAAATCGCTTGATAGTCTTGAGAACGAATGTGTCCACAATTTCGCGGTCGTCATTCCAATAGAGGCTCATGTCTTCGATCACATCGTCGAGTTGCTCATCCTTCATGATGATATTCTTGTATATCTTGCGCCAGAACTCACGGTCGTCGTTGTAGTCGGTCGATTCCATCGCCATGTATTCGGCATAGATATCAGATGAAGTGATTGCCTCGTACATCTTCTTTATATAAGCGATTTCGTTGTCCCAACTTCTCTTCTGGTTCTTCTTGAACTCTTCGAGTTGGTCATTCTGCTCGAGCTGCATAGAGAACTTGTTGTCGATGAAGCGATGGCTCACCTTGTCCTTGATATGGGCGGCCTTGTTCACCTCTTCGAGATGTTCAACTACGGTGACGCCATAACGAGTTATAGCAACTATCAGCATGAGCAGGTAGTTGTACAGGTCATAAGCCTTAGACAGGCTGAACAGAAGTTCTTTTTCAGCTGTTTCGATGTTTTTGTCTCCATTCTGATAAAAGGCATACATCAACTGTATAATCTTCAAACGGATTAATGTGCGGTTAATCATAATTCAAAAAACTCTTTTTTTGTTATAGATTTCGTTTTGCTTACTTAATTTGAGTGCAAATTTAAGCATTTCTTTTTAATTTTGGACCCTTTTTTAACGAATGATTGCATTTATTTATAAAAAAACGCAAATTTTCTTGTTAAATACGAAAAAAATCAACAATTTTGTAACGATTTTGGTTATGTGGTGATAATTCCACTTATTTTACTATACGATTCAAACTTTATTATTATTATATCAAACATGAATGATATTGACAAGGAATTAGTCTTTTCGGAGGCCGTCAAAGCGGGAAAACGCATTTATTATTTCGATGTAAAGCAAAGTCGAAATGGGGATAGATATGTCTCGATAACCGAGAGCAAGAAAATCGTTGAGGGCAATCCTGACAACCCACGCATTTCGTACGAGAAACACAAGCTGTTTTTATATAAAGAGGATTATGAGAAGTTTGTGAATGCAATGCTTCATGTCATCGATGTGGCAAAGACAGGCAACGTGCCTCCACGCCAAGAATATGTTCCTGCAGAAAACCCTAATCCATGGAAAGCTTCAAAGTCATACGGCCAGGACTCACCTGTTGCACCTGTTGCTCCTCAAATCGTAGAGGAACAAGCAACTCCTGCAACACCAGAAATTAAGGAAGAAAGTGCTGCTCCAGAAGCACCGGTTGTAACTGAACAACCTGTTTCTGCACCTAAAAGTAGCGATGATGCGTTCAAAATAGATTTGGACTTCTAAAATTTTTATCATAATATTTTGTCAGTTTGTGCAAAA
>DCIW01000095.1 GCA_002317225.1 Prevotellaceae bacterium UBA1716
GTAATGTGTCAAACTTGGGTTAAGGTTTTCCCTTATCAGTTAGACTATAAAAATATTACTGTCAGGTAAACGTATTTAATTGACTATATCCGAGAATTATATCGTAGGGTAAGCCCTATTATGTTTTTATGTCACGCAGAGCCGCAGAGTTCGCAGAGGTTGCACATGGTTTTTCTTTCCGCAGAGAAGGCGGAGGTGCCTACTGCACTTTACGCAGAGGCTTGCGCATAGCTATCTCCCCCGGAGGCTCTCTGCGACCTCTGCCGCGAAGCTCGGAACGAGCCAAAGCCTGCGACTCTCGCTAATCAGACTTGTAATCTCTGCGAACTCTGCGGCTCTGCGTGCGATATAAAGTTTACCGGACACCAATAATTCAAAAAAGCGACTCTCATCTTTAGTTCATAGTGGTGTGCCATGAACTGAGGATGAGAGTCCTTCGTTATTATAGTTGAATAATCAAATTCTATTTATGACAATCGTCTTAATAATTCAACAAGCACTTTCCAAATGTTATCGATAGTGGATAATTCTACGCGTTCGTTGGTGCTGTGGGGTTCGATGATTCGAGGACCGATACATGCAATTTCGATTCCCGGATATTTCTGGACATAATATCCTGCTTCGAGAACAAAATGCATGGCAACTTTGCGAGGATAGAATCCGAGTACATCGTTGAACGTCTCATCAACCAGATGCATGAAGGCGGAGTGCTGGTTCTCTTGCCAACCGGGTGTGTTCATCACCACTTCGACCGTTGCACCGTATTGCTCAAAATGTTGGGTAATGCTTTTCGCCACATTAACCATCTCCTCATCGCTGAAACTTCGGGTATGGCACGAAACAGTAATGCAATCTTCAAGTGTTTGCACCACACCGACATTGTTGCTTGTCATCACAGTGCCAGGCATTTCATCATGCATTCGTAAAGGTCCGAACGGGAGGTTTTCGATTACCAACGAGATGTAATGGTCGTCCTTGATTATGCGTTCTGGTATATCTGCCTCCTCAATACCGATTTTCATCTTGGGTTCGAAGAGGGTACAGAGTCTTTGAGTCCTTTCTGCAAATATGTCAAACTGTTCGCAAAAACTATCTGCCTTTTCGTTAGGAACACCGACTACCGCAAAACATTCGCTTGGTATTGAGGCATTTGCCGAACCACCATTAATCTCTGACAGATAGAGGGCTTCTTGGTTGTTGGGGGCATCATTATTTTCCGAAAGGGAGATATACTTATAAGAATACAGAAACTGACAAATGGTCTTGATGGCATTAAGTCGGTTCTTATTGATATCGACACCCGAATGACCTCCTTGTCCTCCCGTTATCGACAGGCGGAAGAAACGGAGTCCTTCTGGCGTTTCGATGTGTTCGATTGGAAAACGTGCCACTTGCAGATAAGCACCTGCAGCACCTACGGTTATAGTGTCATAATCCTCGCTGTCGAGATTGATTACTTTTCTGCCGCGGATAAAATCATTGGATAGGTTGGCAGCACCGGTCATTCCATCTTCTTCGTTCGTTGTGGTGAGCACTTCGAGCGGACCATGCTGAATATTCTCATCTGCCAAAACTGCCAATGCCATACTGAGTCCGATGCCGTTGTCAGCACCTAAGGATGTTCCGCGAGCTTTCATCCATCCACCTTCGGTATATGCTTCGATACTGTCTGACAGTGGGTTAAAAGGGCGTGATCCATCGCTGACAGCAACCATATCCATGTGATTGAGCAATACGATGGGTTGGGCATTTTCGCAACCCGCACTTGCCGGTTTGCGGATGACCACACAGTTTTCGCTATCTCGTTTGTAATCTAACCCTAAATCCTCTGCAAATTGACATAGGAAATCAGCCACTTTCCCTTCATGATGCGAAGGACGAGGAATTTGATTGAGTCGGTGAAAAATATCGTATAAATTCATGATAGCAAATCGTTAATTATATGATGGCGTTGTCACTATTAGTGTGTGGCCTAAAAATATTTGAAGCACATCATTGTGATGTCGTCGCTCTGATCTGTGCCCGAAGCATGGCGATGAACATCATCAGCAACTTTCTCAACAATTTCTTTTGCTGATTCCAAGTTCGTGCACTGTTGCAACATATCGATGAGACGCTTGTCGCTATATAGATTCTTGTTTTTGTCTTCAGCCTCAGTAACACCATCGGTATAGAGGAAGAGCGATACGTTGTGTTCTATCTGCAACTTTATCTCTTCAAATTCGAAACCGGCAATCACACCGATAGGAATATTTGTAGGTAAGTTTTTGATAAAGTGAACCTTGTCTGAAGGAATAATCTTGTGAGGGTCTTCAGGTGAAGGACTACCGTTTGTAACTGGTGCATTATGACCACAATTGCAGAATTCGATTTCGCCAGTAACCAAGTCGCACTTTCCGATAAACATAGTGACAAACATATTTTCATCATTACCATCGGCAATGGCATCATTCATCATACTTGCAATCTTAGCAGGAGATTTCGCATTGGTGGCGATAGTGCGGAACAGGGTACGTGTTATAGCCATAAAGAGTGATGCTGGCACACCCTTGCCCGACACGTCTCCGATGCAGAAATAGAAGGTTTGTCCATCAAGGAGGAAATCGTACAAGTCGCCGCCCACAGCCTTTGCCGGTGTGAGCGAAGCGTGCAAGTCAACCTCCCTTCGTTCAGGATAAGGAGGGAATATCTTTGGCAACATTGCCATCTGAATCTTTCGTGCAATATTGAGCTCGCCCTCGATGGTCGCCTTGCTCTTTGTGGTTTCTTCAAGGTCGGCTATGTACTTGTTGAGCGATTGTTTCATGGACACAAGGGCTTGTCGAAGGTCGTAGAGTTCGTTATGATCCTTGATGACAGGCAGATTCACGTTGAAGTCGCCATGCGAAATCTTCTCTGCTGCCCCAGCAAAGTCTTCGAGAGGTTTGGCAATGCGGTTGATGACAAAACGCGAAATGGCAATAAGCAGAATCATACCTATTATCATATCAATAAGCATGCCCTTGAACATCTTGTCATACCCCTTGGCAATCTCCTGACGTGGCACTTCGAGAGTGACAGTCCAACCAGTTTTCTCCACTGGGGCATAATAGATGATCATCTTGTCTTCCTTGGTCTGATAGACATCCCTGCCACGTTTTCCCGCCTTGATGTCGTTGAGAATGTTCTTGTTAGGAGCATAATCTGCCTTATCAATGAGGGATTCGAGCGACTCGTTCATGATGAAGTCCCTGTTAGGGTGTGCCACAAACTTTCCTCCTCTATCCACAACAGTGAGCATGGAAGTTGGGTAAGGACGAAGCGACTGCAATGAGTCTGCCACGATGTTAAGGTTAAGGTCGACAGCCATAACCGCAAATACCTTACCATCTCGGTCGAGGAGTGGGGTGGTATATGCTGTGATAACAATACTGTCGTTGCTCTCGAGGAATGGATCTGTCCAATGTGTTGTCTTCGTATCGTGCGAAACCTTATACCATTCGGCATCACGATATTTACGTATCAATGCCACGTCTCTTCGGATAAAACCATTCGCGGTTCGCATCACATAAGGGGCAAATCCTTCTTCATGACCAGCAACTATTCCTGGTTCATAACCTACGCACACTCCCTGAATTCGGGGGTTGGCTTCGAGGAAATGTTCTATGAGCGAGAAGATGGAATCGCGTCGATGAGCTACGAGTGGCGAACTGCTTATACTTGCCAGATTCTCTGCAGAAACTTGTGTGGTGGAGAATCCCTCATCAAGTGCACGAAGGGCATAATTGAGTTTCGAATTGCCAATTGCGTCGAGGTCGCTGGTTACTTCCTGCTTCACAAAATATATACACGCAGCAAACACAGCGGCAAAAGTGATTGCTGATACTGCGAATATCCATAGGCTGAGTTTAAGTTTGAACGATTCTCGTGGTCTTGCTGTCATTTTAATATTATATTAAGGTGTTAAGTTCTTTGATTTACAAAAGTACACTAAATTTATTTATCTCCCAAATAATCACTATTAAAACTTACAAAACGAGGCATAAAAATCAAAAAAACACCCTTATCATGCCAAGTGCCTCGAATAGCATTGCAATGCCTAAGTGTATGATTATGCCTCCCCAAAGGTGTTTGGTTCGGTAAGCAAGTATGCCAAGAATATAGCCGCCTATCACTGATGAGCACAACTCCATGTCGGGTTTTCCCAGGTGAATGCACATGTATGCTATTATCATCGGCAATACGGTTCGAGGTCCCAACCATTTGGAGAGACCAATGACCATGGCACCACGAAACATGCTTTCGACTCCCAGAAAATCGTTGGCATAACTCAACTCAAAAGGAAGAATCAGTTGCCAATTGCTCCAACCGAACGCTCCTTCGCAACAAGCAATCTTCATTTTTGGGTAATACTCAAGAAACTGTGGCGTGATTGACACCAAAATGAAAATTGGAATGAGTAGCAAGTATGCGAAACCATATACACGCAACAAGTGGGTGGACTGTTTCACTCCATACAGACCGAACTTACCAGTTGTGGCCCATTTGAAAAGACAAAGTAAGCTGACAATTGCAACTGAGCGGAAGAAGAATGAACCGACAAGATGTAAATAATAAAACTCATTTCCTCTATATCCTGCATTCCTTATCCAATCCGTGTAATTGTCAAAACCTTGTGCTGCACCATCTATCCCAACCAATAATGCGGGGAACACCCATACTTGCCATTGGCGCATTCGCCAACTTTCACCATGCATGATGAGTGTCGGAATCAATATCAGGTAATAGGCTGTCACAAATACTGTTGGCAATCGCAGCATTGATGTGCCATTATCATACGAAGGTCCTAACAGCCAGTCATATACGTTGAACTTGATTTGTGCAACGGCAATCATCGCTGCAAAACAGAACACATATAGATATTTCAGCGGTCTGAAGTCTTCCTTTATGAAACAATAGATCTCTTTCAAGAAATCGGCCAATTCGCGCAGAAAGGATTTATTGTCTAAATATTCTCTTGCCCACGCAAAAGGTTTTCGGTGTTCGCAATATTTCAGATCACGCTGATGAGAATATGCTTCGCGTTCAAAATATAAAGAACGGTAAGCCTTCATCCAATTTCTGCAAGCAATAAACCTGATTATCCATTCGAGGTTGTACCAAATCAGAAAACCGATATAAAACATCTCCTTTTGCTGAACAGTATGGATATATTCGTGGTTGCGTTCCACACGGCTCAACTCCCCCTTGTCGATGCGACAAAAGATGATACCCAAAAAGTTTTGGGCATGAAAAGGACCGAACGGATAATATTTGTTATTGATTATTCGCATATTTTTGTCTGATTGCTTTGGGCAGTTTGGAAACAACGAGGTGGTACGACTCATCTATCCATTCCTTTACCAAATCTTCATTTGTCAGTTCGTAATACACATCGCTCCAGTGCTTTTTGTTCCAATGGAAAGCTGGGGTCACACAGTCATATAGTCCACGGAGTTCTTCATTTCGCTCGGGAGTGAGTTTCAGGGCAAATCTCGGTTCGCTATTTTTCAAGTCGTGTTTCCCGCCTCCCAGCCATAGGCAAAGGAATATCTTGCCTTCGATACGGAAGGTTATGATATCATCTCCAAAGGGTTGGTCTTCTGTAACACCAAAGAGCGATAATGTATAGTCTCTTACTTGTTCTATATTCAGCATGATATTTATTTCCTTTCCAACTCTTGCAGACTTTCGAGTTTCTTGGTTTCGAGGAACTCATAAACACCACAGAGATGTTCACGAACTCGCTGATTGCCAAACTCATAAACTTTGGTGCAAAGACCATCGAGGAAGTCGCGGTCGTGGGAAACACAAATGAGAGTTCCATCGAAGTCTTGGAGAGCTTGCTTCAGCACATCCTTTGTCTTTATGTCGAGATGGTTGGTAGGCTCATCGAGAATAAGGAGGTTGACTGGTTCGAGAAGGAGTTTGAGGATGG